>NZ_JBVILR010000034.1:0-76749 GCF_055580265.1 Streptomyces sp. NPDC032091
GCCGCCGTACTGGACGTACTTGGTGCCCCGCCAAGGCGGCGAGGTGCGGTGCCGGGCGGCGCGGGCCAGGCAAGATCCGGAAGAGACGGCCTAGGGTGTCCGCGCCGGCCCGGGCGCCGCCTGGCGGAACCGGCGCCGTTGCGTCCTCGTCGTCACCGGTGTTACACCACAGGCACCACCCGCACCACCAGGAGGCCCCATGCCCAGCGACGCAGTCCGACGCCTCGCCGCCGAACCCGTCGACCACCGCTTCAAGGGCCTCCCCCCGGACGCCGCCGCCGCCGGCCTCACCGTCGGCGAACTCGCCGCGCAGGCCCGGGACCTGTACACCGGCGGGTTCACCACCCCGGTCCTCACCCTCGACGCCGACGCGCTCGCCCACAACCTCACCGTCCTCGGCGAGTACGCCGCCCGCCACCACCTCGCCTTCGCCCCGCACGGCAAGACCTGCATGGCCCCCGAGCTCTTCGAGCGCCAGCTCGAACACGGCGCCTGGGGCATCACCGCCGCCGTCCCCCACCAGGCCCGCGTCTACCGGGCCTTCGGGATCCGGCGGATCTTCCTCGCCAACGAGCTCGTCGACCCCGCCGCCCTGCGCTGGGTCGCCGCCGAGCTCGCGGCCGACCCCGCCTTCCGTTTCGTCTGCTACGTCGACTCCGTACGCGGGGTGCGGCTGATGGACCGCGCCCTCCAGGGCCAGGGCGCCCGGGTGGACGTCGTCGTCGAACTCGGCGCCGGCGAAGGGGCCCGCACCGGGGCGCGCAGCGACGAGGACTGCCGGGCCGTCGCCGACGCCGTCGCCGCCACCACCACCCTGCGCCTCGTCGGCATCGCCGGGTACGAGGCCGAGGTGCCCGACGCCGACGCGGAGAAGGTCCACGCCTGGCTGCGCCGGCTCACCGCCCTCGCCGTCGAGTTCGACAAGGCCGGCCGCTTCGGGGCCGACGTGGAGGAGATCGTCGTCAGCGCGGGCGGCTCCGCCTGGTTCGACGCCGTCGCCGACGTGTTCGAGGAGCTGCCGACGCTGTCCCGGCCCGTGCTCAAGCTCCTGCGCTCCGGCGCGTACGTCTCCCACGACCACGGCTGGTACGGCCGCCTGACCCCCTTCAACCGGGTCCCGGGGGAGGGCCGGCTGCGGCCCGCCTTCCGGCTCTGGACGCAGGTCGTCTCGCGCCCGTCCCCGTCCCAGGCCTTCGTCAACGCCGGCAAGCGCGACATCGCGTACGACCTCGGGCTGCCGGAGGCCGAACTCGTCCGCGACGCCCTCACCGGCGACGAGCGGGTCGCCACCGGCGTCCGCGTGGTCAAGCTGTCCGACCAGCACGCCTGGCTGGAGACCGACTCCGCCGAGGACGTGCAGGTCGGGGACTGGGTGGCGCTCGGGATGTCGCACCCCTGCACCATCTTCGAGAAGTGGCCGCTGATCCCGGTGGTCGGCGCCGACGGAGCCGTCCGCGAGTACGTGCGGACCTTCTTCTAGGCCGTGGACCTCGTCATCCGGGGGGCGCGGGTCGCCGACGGCACCGGCGGGCCCTCCTACCGCGCCGACGTCGGCGTGCACGAGGGGCGGATCGCCGCCGTCGGGCGGCTGCCCGGCGGCGGCCGGCGGACCGTCGACGCCGACGGGCTCGTCCTCGCGCCCGGGTTCGTCGACATGCACGCCCACAGCGACCTCGCGCTGCTCCGCGACCCGGACCACGGCGCGAAGGCCGCCCAGGGCGTGACCCTGGAGGTCCTGGGCCAGGACGGCCTGTCGTACGCGCCCGTGGACGACCGGACGCTGGCGCAGGTGCGGACCGCGATCGCCGGGTGGAACGGGGCCGGTGACGACATCGCGTTCGACTGGCGGACGGTCGGGGAGTACCTCGACCGGCTGGACCGGGGCGTGGCCGTCAACGCCGCCTACCTCGTACCGCAGGGGACCGTACGGGCCCGCGTCCTCGGCTGGGAGGACCGGCCGGCCACCCCCGCCGAGACCGACCGGATGCGGCGGCTGGTCGCCGAGGGGCTGGAGGACGGGGCCGTCGGGATGTCCTCCGGGCTCACCTACACCCCCGGCATGTACGCCTCCGGCGCCGAACTCGCCGAGCTGTGCGCGGTCGTGGCCCGCTACGGCGGCTACTACTGCCCCCACCACCGCTCGTACGGGCGCGGCGCCCTCGCCGCCTACGCCGAGATGCTCGCCCTCGCCCGCGAGACCGGCTGCGCCCTGCACCTCGCGCACGCCACCATGAACTTCGCGGAGAACGAGGGCCGGGCCCCGGAGCTGCTGGCCCTGCTGGACGGGGCCCTCGCCGCCGGGACCGACGTCACCCTCGACAGCTACCCCTACACCCCCGGCTGCACCACCCTCGCCGCCCTCCTGCCCGGCTGGGCGCACGAGGGCGGCCC
Source organism: Streptomyces sp. NPDC032091 (assembly GCF_055580265.1). NCBI lineage: Bacteria > Bacillati > Actinomycetota > Actinomycetes > Kitasatosporales > Streptomycetaceae > Streptomyces > Streptomyces sp. NPDC032091. Next base: position 2,392 of record NZ_JBVILR010000034.1, read on the forward strand.
CGGGGCCCTGCTGGCGCGGCTGGCCGACGACGCCACGGCCGAGCGGATCCGGTACGCGCTGGAGGTGGAGGGGTCCGACGGGTGCCACGGGGTGCCGGTGGACTGGTCCACGGTGGAGGTGTCGGGGACCGCGGACCCCGCGCACGCGCACCGCGTCGGCACCCGCCTCGACGGGTGGGAGGGCGCGCGCCGGCTGCTGCTGGGCGACCGGCTGGGCACGACCGTCCTCCAGCACGTGGGGCACGAGCAGAACGTGCGCACCATCATGCGCCACCGCGTCCACACCGGCGGCTCGGACGGCATCCTGCACGGCGCGAAGCCGCACCCGAGGGCGTACGGCACGTTCCCGCACTACCTCGGCCACTACGTGCGCGAGCTGGGCGTGCTCTCCCTGGAGGAGTGCGTGGCGCACCTGTCGGGCCGGCCGGCGGCCCGGCTGCGGCTGCCGGACCGGGGGCTGGTGCGCGAGGGGTACCGGGCCGACCTGGTCCTCTTCGACCCGGAGACGGTCGCGGCGGGCTCCACGTACGAGGAGCCGCGCCGGCTGCCGTCGGGCATCCCGCACGTCCTGATCGACGGCCGGTTCGTCATGCGGGACGGGCGCCGGACCGATGTGCTGGCCGGCCGGTCCGTCCGCAGAACGCCCCGCCGCCGGTAGGGGGTTCGGGCAGGCCCTTCGTCCCGGACGGCGTCCCGCGCCCGGGACATACGATGATCCGTATGGCCGCCTTCGCCCTCCCCGCCCTCTTCTTCCTCGCCCTGTGCGTCAGCGCCTACAAGGACCGCCGCCGCTTCCTGAACGCGGTGCTGTTCGGGCTGACGTTCATCACGTTCTCGGCCGCCCTGCTCTTCCAGGTGACGGCCCTGCCGGGGTGGGCGGCCCTGACGATCGTCGCGCTGGCCTTCGCCGCGCCGACGCTCGGCACCATGGCGATCGGCGGCTTCCTGATGGCCAACGGCGTGACGATGATCCGCAAGGAGGGCCGCAGTCCGGCCAACCTGCTGTCGATGCTGGCCGGGCTCGGGATCTTCGGGATGATCGCGCTGCTGGTGGCCGTGCCGATGTTCCACTCCACCGTCCTGACCGGCATGGCGGCCACCCTCACCCTGGTCGTGGCCTACGTGTCCTTCGTCTTCCTGTGCTTCCTCGGGTACGCCTTCCTCTACGGCCGGATCAAGGTGCGCGGGGACGTCGACCACGTGGTGATGCTGGGCTCCGGGCTGATCGGCGGGGACCGGGTGCCGCCGCTGCTGGCCTCGCGGCTGCGCAAGGGGCAGGAGATCTACGCGGCCCAGCTGGCCCGGGGCTCGCGCCCGCCGGTGCTGCTGACCTCGGGGGGCAAGGGGTCGGACGAGCGGGTCGCGGAGGCCCGGGCGATGGCGGACTGGCTGATCGCCGAGGGGGTTCCGGCGGAGCACGTCACGCTGGAGGACCGGTCGCGGACGACCGAGGAGAACATGCTGTTCTCGAAGGAGATCATGCTGGCGGACGACCCGGGCTACCGCTGCGTGGTGGTGACCAACAACTTCCACGCCTTCCGGGCCGCGATGATGGCCCGCAAGGCGGGGGTCAACGGCCAGGTGGTGGGCTCGCCGACGGCCCGCTACTTCCTGCCGAGCGCCACCCTGCGCGAGTTCGTGGCGGTGTTCTGGGAGCACCGGCGGGTCAACCTGTCGATCTGCGGGGCGCTGGTCGTGATCGGCGCGGTGGTGACGCTGGCGATCGGCTGAGGCGGGCGGCCGGGGCGGGCGGCGCGGGCGCCGACGTGCGTTCTTGGGGCCGGGGCCGGAGGATGGGGGCCTGGGGCACCGTAGGAGGTATCCGATGGAAAGTGAAACCAGCGAGCAGCCCACCCGGTCGGACCGGCTCTTCACCGGTGGTGAACGGCCGTACGACCCCGAGGACCTGGTGATGGCGACCGGCCACGACCCGACTCCGGAGCGGGTCGAGAAGGCGCGGAAGCTGATCGAGGAGAAGGGCCCGTCCGTCATCGAGCGCTACCTGCCGTAACGACGGCCGGCCGAGCACGCTGCCGTGGACCGCGGCCCGGGGTCACGACCCCGGGCCGCGGTCGGTTCCGGTGGGGGCGCGGGGGGCGCGTGGTGGGGGCACGCGGTGGGGGCCGCATCCGGAATCGGTGAAGTCTCGTTAGCCGTAGGGGGGATGCCCTACGGAGGTCAGATGAACAGCGTCGCCGTCGCCGTCGACTGGGAGCACCCGGTGGATCCCCGCCCGGGGCCGCGGCTGGAGCACGTACGGACGTACGTGTCGAGCGGCGGCAGGGACGGGCACCTGTGGCACGGGGTCCCCACCCTGCTGCTGACCACCCTCGACCGGGTCTCGGGCCGGCCGGTGCGCACCCCGCTGATCTACGGGCGGGACGCCGGCCGGCTGCTGGTGGTGGCCGCCGGTGCGGCCGGTCCGCGCCACCCCTCGTGGTACGAGAACCTCGTCGCGCACCCGGCGGTCCGGGTCCAGGTGGGCACGGCCCTCTTCGCGGCCTGGGCGCGGACGGCGGGCCCGGAGGAGCGGGAGACGTACTGGGAGGCGATGACGGCGCTGTGGCCGCTCTTCGACGACCACCGGGAGGCCGCCCGGCCGCGGGAACTCCCGCTGGTGATCATCGAGGGCTGACGGCGGGCCGGAACCCCGGACGCCGAGCACGGCCGGCCGCTTGGGCCGGGGGCGGCTCGGTCAGGCCGTCGTGCCGGCGGGGGTGGCGACCGCGTGGTAGGTGCGGCCCGAGACGGTGTAGTCGCCGAGCGGGGTCATGCCGAAGGCCTCCACGTGGACCTGCCAGGAGGGGGCGTTGCCCGCCTCGATGAAGGCGACGAGCGCCTCCGCGCGGCCGGCCGACGCCTCGACGGCCATCGCGAACAGGCCCCGGGCCACGCCGTGCCCCCGGAAGGCGGCGTCGACGACCACCGGCCCGTACAGCAGCCACCGCACCGCGTCCAGCGGGCGTCCCTGCCAGAGGAGGCCGGCCTGGGCGCGCAGCAGTCCGGTCACCGGCGCGGGCGGCTCCGCCATGTCGGCGGCGACCGACAGCGCGAGCAGCCCGGCGATCCGGCCCTGCCCGTCGTCGGCCACCAGCAGTTCGTCGGCGGCGGCCATGTCCCGCAGGGTGGCGGCGTCGAAGGTGCCCTGGACGAAGCCCTGCGCGGAGCGCTGCTCCTCGGTCAGGGCGTCGTGGTGGTTGGCGGCGAAGAGCCGGGCCAGGGCGGGCGCGTCGGCCTCGGTGGCGTATCGGTAGCGCATGGCGCCGATGCTGCCACGGCGGTGCGGCCGGGGGCCCGGGCCACCGGGCGGGATGTCACCTCGGCACGGCGCCCGCCGGCCGGCCGCGCGGGTCAGCCGTTGGTGTTGAGGAAGCCGATGACGACCGCACCCCACCAGCAGGCCTGGGAGACCAGGGCGGTGACCCCGCCCCAGACCAGCAGCCCGCGGCCGGTCTCCCCGTCGGCCGCTTCGAGGCGGCGGCCCAGCAGGCCCGCCTGGAGACCGTTCACGGTGAGGGCGGCGACCAGGCCGAGTTTGGTGAGGGTCAGCGGGGAGTGGACGTCGGGGTGCAGCATCAGCCCGCTGACCACGAGCCCGCCCAGGCCCGCCCAGATCGGCACGTGCAGGCGGGCGGTCGCCGCGACCACCTCGTCCAGGGTGCAGCGGCCGGTGGCCCACAGGAGGCCGTGGTAGTCGGCCGAGAGCACCGCGCCGAAGCCGAGCACCAGGGAGGCCAGGTGGGCGAAGAGCGCGGCCGAGTGCATGGCCGCGTCCGCCTGCACGTGGAGGGAGCACCACAGCCCCGCCGCCAGGACGACCAGCGCGCACAGCGCGCCGGCCGCCACGGTCCACCAGGAGTCGTACAGGCGGACGGGGCGGGGGGAGAGTCTGGCGGCCGGTGAGGACATGGGGGCGGGCTCCGGGAAAACGGGTGGGCGCGGCACCGTCTGCCGCATCAAAGCAAGGTAAGGCTCACCTAAAGAACCCCGTCCGTCAATCCGGGTCCGCGGGGCGGAACGGTCAACCCGGGCCGGGCGCAGGGACTACCGACGGGTAGCGGGCGGGCGGGGTGACGAGCGCAACACCGGGCCGGCCTCCGGCGGCCACCGTCACCCGATCCGCAGGCCGGGACGGGCGGGGACCGCCGTTTCAAAGGGTGGACGGCGGCCCCACCAACCCCATCACGCCAATGCGGACATTTCACTCCCTGATGTCCGGGTGGAATGCCCGAGCGGACAAACAAAGAGGCCCATAAACTCCCGTCATGCAGGTGATCCAGTCAACGAAACTCGCCAATGTCTGCTACGAGATCCGCGGACCCGTCCTCGAAGAGGCGATGCGGCTCGAAGCGGCCGGTCATCGCATCCTCAAGCTCAACACCGGCAACCCCGCGGCCTTCGGCTTCGACTGCCCGCCGGAGATCCTTGAGGACATGCTCCGCAACCTGGGCAACGCCCACGGCTACGGGGACGCGAAGGGCCTGCTGTCGGCCAGGCGCGCGGTCATGCAGCACTACCAGACCAAGGGCATCGAGCTCGGCGTCGAGGACATCTACCTCGGCAACGGCGTCTCCGAGCTGATCCAGATGTCGATGCAGGCGCTGCTCGACGACGGCGACGAGGTGCTGGTCCCGGCCCCCGACTACCCGCTGTGGACGGCGTCCGTCAGCCTGGCGGGCGGCACGGCCGTGCACTACCGCTGCGACGAGCAGGCCGACTGGATGCCCGACCTGGCGGACATCGAGCGCAAGATCACCGACCGCACCAAGGCGCTCGTGATCATCAACCCGAACAACCCGACCGGCGCCGTCTACGACGACGAGATGCTGCGGGGCCTCACGGACATCGCACGCCGCCACAACCTCATCGTCTGTTCCGACGAGATCTACGACCGGATCCTCTACGACGGCGCCACCCACACCAACACCGCCGCCCTCGCCCCCGACCTGATGGTCCTCACCTTCAACGGCCTGTCCAAGAACTACCGCGTCGCCGGCTACCGGGCCGGCTGGATGGCGGTCTGCGGCCCCAAGAAGCACGCCGCCTCGTACATCGAGGGCCTGACGATCCTCGCGAACATGCGCCTGTGCGCGAACATGCCCTCGCAGCACGCGGTGGCCACCGCGCTCGGCGGCCGGCAGTCGATCGTCGACCTGGTGCTCCCGGGCGGGCGGCTGCTGGAGCAGCGCGACACGGCGTACGACCTGCTCACGCAGATCCCGGGCGTGACGTGCGTGAAGCCGAAGGGCGCGCTGTACCTGTTCCCGAAGCTGGACCCGTCCGTCTACAAGATCAAGGACGACCGGCAGATGGTCCTGGACCTGCTGCGGGCCGAGAAGATCATGGTCGTGCACGGCACGGGCTTCAACTGGCCCGAGCCGGACCACTTCCGGATCGTGACCCTGCCCAACGCGAAGGACCTCGCGGACGCCGTCACCCGGATCGGCCGCTTCCTGGACGGCTACGGCCAGCACTGACGGGCCGCGGGCGGGGGGCCGTCCCAGAGTCCGGATACAGCTCAACTTTAGAACGGATCCAAGGTAGGATGGTCTCCTGACCCCGCAGGAGGCCTCCTCATGTACGAGCCGATCCGCTCCAAGCCGGCCGTCCACGTCGTGGACGGCAGCCATCGCGCACCCCAGTACCCGCGGAGCAGCCGCGGCGAAGCCCTCGACATCCAGCTCGCCGGACACCTCGCGGCCCTGCTCGCCGTCACCGACGAGCTCGGCCTGGAGGACGGCGGCGCCGCCCGCATCGCGGAGCAGGTGACCCGCCTGCGCGGCTCGCAGCCGGTCCGGATGACCTACCCGGCCCTGCCCGAGGGCGCCGACACCGCCACCCTGCACCGCCGCGCCCACGACCTCGCCGCCCGCGCCCTCCTCGTCGCCGCCTCCCGCGCCGACACGGCCGTGGCCATCCTCGCCGCCCAGCGCATGGACGCCCACGCCGCCGCCGCCCACCTGGCCGGCACCCCCTGACGGCCCCGGTCCGGGGCCGCGGAGGCCCCGGACCGGGCGCCATGTCCTGAGGGGTCGGCATGGCGGAGGTCGGCTTCGTCGCCGACTGGCCGCACCTCCCGTCCTGGCAGCGGGAGACCGACGCGGACATCTTCGAGGCGATCAAGGAGGCCCTCGCCTGATGGACGGATCGCCGGTGGTCGCGCGTCTCGCGTGGGGTGAGATGGAGGTCGAAGGGCTTGCTGCCGGCAAGGACTTCGTGCTGTATCCCGGCGGTGGGAAGCCCTGGGAGTGGAACGTGCACGGCACCCGGCACGATCCCGGGATCCAGCCCGGGGACGTCCGAGAGCTGCTGGAGCGGGGGTGTGCGGTCGTCGTGCTCAGTCAGGGGATGGACCTGCGGCTGAAGACGACGCCCGAGGCGCTGGCCCTGTTGCGGGACGCGGGGGTTGCCGTGCACGTCCACGAGACTCGGGAGGCCGTCGCGCTCTACAACCGGCTGGCTCGCGAAGGCGTGGCCGTGGGCGGGCTGTTCCACTCGACCTGCTGAGGGGTCAGTGGTCGGCGCGGAGGTTCCACGTCGTGAGGTCGCCCTCGATCAGCCCGTAGGAGCCCTCCTCGTAGGACGTCCGGGTGACCTTCAGGACGGCGAGCGGGGACGTCTCGTTGACGAGGCAGACGCTGTCGCCTTCGGCCACGATGACCTCCTTGCGCGACTGGGTCGCGAGGAGGTCCTTGCAGCCCTGGGCGGTGGGCGCCTCGGCGCCCGTCCACAGGGCGGCGGTGCCCTTGACCATCATCGAACTGCTGCCGCTGCGCGCGGCCGCGGGCCGGGCGCCGAGCTCGGACCCCTTGCGGGGCGGCACCTGCGACAGGTCGAGGCCTTCGAGGCCGAGGACCACCTTGCCCGACCAGCGAACGGTCCCCGCACCGGCCGCACCGGCGCCCGACGGTGCCGCAGGAAGCTGTGCCGCGACGGTCGAGGCGGGCGCGGGCTGGACCGCGGCCGGCGCGGACGGGCTGTTCGTGAAGGCTGCGACAGCGCTGGCCACAGCGGCGATGGCGCTCACCCCGGCCGCGATGGCACCCCACACCTTGGCCTTGGACGTGCCCGAAGGCGCCGGAGGCACCGCCTGCGCGTACGGCGCGTACGGCGGCATGGCCGGCTGCTGCGACGGGTCCTGCTGCACGTTTCCCCCTGGAACTCCCCGACCGGCAATCCCCGCGACCATAGCAACTCCCGCCGTCTCATCGACCTGTGGTGCGCCTCCGCCCCCGGACGACGATCTCGTCGCCGTTCGGTGCGGGCAGCGACCCCGGACGGCCGTCGGACGCCAAGTCAGGAGAAGCGGTGGCGGGACGGCCTGTCAGATGAGACGGACGGGAAAGCCCCAACCCCTCCCTGAGACCGCCCCGCGGGGGTCCCGCCCCCGCCCCTACCCCCCGTCGGCCGGTGGTGGCGGTGTGCGCAGCAGCCAGTAGTTGGCCGCCGCGCCCGCCGCCAGGCCCGACCATGCCACAGCGGCGTTGTCGGTCAGCAGGCCCGTCGCGAAGACGGGGAGGGCGATGCCGAATTCCTGGAGCAGACGCAGGCGCAGGACCACCCCGAAGCGGTCGGCGGCCTTGTGGCGGCCTTCGGCCGTGGCGGCCAGGAGGCGGAAGGGGAAGGCGGCGGCCTGGGCGGCCATCAGCCAGGTGAACCAGGTCGCGGCCGTGCCGTGGAGGCCGTAGAAGCCGGGCAGCACCGTCCAGGCCGCCGCCGCGACGAGTACGCAGACGGCCCCGGACACGGCCAGGACGCCTCCTCGCAGGCGGCGCCATTCGCGGGCGGAGGGGGCCGCGTCCTTGCAGACCATGCCGGTCGCGTTGACCAGGGCGGTGAGCGGGATGTGCAGCGTCGCCGTGAGGACGGCGCCCGCGGAGAACGCGGCGAGCCGGTCCCCCCACGAGGCCCTGAACGTCAGCGCGAGGACCAGCAGCAGTTCGAAGCCGATCACCGAGAGCATGTGCCCCCACTCCGTGACCATGCTGCGTGCCACCTGCCGCAGCCAGCGTGCGCTGTCGCGGAGCCTGAGCGGGAGGGAGAGGTGGTCGCGCAGCAGCCACACCGTGACGGCGCATTCGAGGGCGGCGATGACGGAGGTGGCGGCGTACGCGCCGGCGAAGCCGAGTCCGGCGCCGTGCACGAAGAACCAGTCGAGCGCGGCGTTGGCGACGACGGCGACGGCGTACAGGGTGAGGAGGGGGCGTGAGCGCCTCAGGGCGAAGAGCGCCATGGCGCCGACGAACTGGGCGAGGCGGACCGGGGCGGCGACCAGCAGCCACAGCAGGGCCGACCGTGCGTCGTCGCGGATGCCGGGTGCGGCGACCAGGGTGTCCAGCAGGTACGGGAGTACGGCGAGGCCGGCCGCCGCGATGAGCAGTCCGGCGGCCGTGGCGCCGAGGAGGCCGCCCTGCACCGCCCGCCGGCGGGCGTGGGCGGACACGGCGCCCGCCACGGACAGCCCGACGACGGGTCCCATGGCCATGGCGGTGATCGAGTCGAGGAGGAGCAGGCGCTGCGGTACGGCCGCTGCGGCCACGGCCTGCTCGCCGAGGGTGCTGATCACCCACAGGTCGGTCTGGGCGATGGCCTGGCCCATGACGGACGCGATCACCATCGGCCCCATCAGGGCCAGGACCCGCCGGCCCAACGACGGGCCGGAGGCGGCGGCGGAGGCGGGTGCGGTGGTCGCGCCGGTCACAGCAGGCTCCAGGTGAGGTCGGCGAAGTCGCCGGAGCCGGAGAGCGCCCAGCGGATGCCGGGGGCCGGCTCCAGGCCCGGTACCTCGGCGAGCTTCACGCGGCCGCGTTCCAGGGGGGCGTGCCCCTTCAGCGCGACGACGACCTTGGGGGTGGTGGTCCCGGTGGTGAGGGCCAGGCCCCGCTGCCGGTGCTCCGGCGAGGCGAACCAGCGGGCGGCGGACGCCGCGAGCAGTTCGATGTGGTCCTGGGGCCGCAGGGTGATGCCGTCCCCGGCTGCGGCTCGGGGTGTGCCGTCGCCGTCCGCGGCTTCCAGGAACACGAGGAAGTGCAGGTGCATGCGCCAGTCCAGGCGCCTGCCCGCGGCCACCGCCCACTCCAGGAAGGCCTCGTAGAGGTCGGTGGTGTCCGGCAGGCGTGCGGCGAGCAGCGGGATGCGGTCGAAGAGCTGGTGCCAGCGGATACGGAGCGATTCCTGGGCGATCAGCCGGTCGCGGGAGCCCGGGGTGAGGGAGTCACGGGCGGTGGGGCTGATGCAGGCGTCGAGCCGCGACGACTGCGGCGCGCGTGCGGTCAAGGTCCGTCCTCCATTCGTCCAGGTCGTGGTTGGCGTCGCGTTCGACGACGAGCGTGGCGTCCGGTGCGGCGCGGCCGGCGAACAGCGCCACCAGGTCGAGGGTGTCGTCGCTGACCGGGGCGTCGTGGCTGTCGACGATGAGCGAGGGGGCCGCCGGGGAGGGGCTGTAGCCGGCCAGGTGGAACCGGCGTCCCACGCCCGGTACGTCGGCCCACGCGGCGGCGGGCTCACCGGTGTTGAGCTGGGCGACCATCGCGTTGGACACGTCCATGAGGACTTCGCACCCGGTGGCCGCGGTCAGCTCGGCGTAGGCGCGGGCCTGGGGGATGTCGGAGGGGGTCTGCGAGGGGAAGTTCTCCACGGCGAGGGTGGTGCCGAGCTCCTCCTGCCAGGCGCGCACGGAGTCGATCACCGGCTGCCAGGCGGCGTAGTCGACCTCCTGGGCGAGGGGCAGCGGCTGCCCGTTGTGGGAGAAGTGGGCGATGTGGTCGCTGACGTAGAGCAGGCCGCAGTCCTCCTGCCACCGGTTCACGAGGTCCAGGTAGTGGTCGAGGCGGGCCCGGTCCGGGTCGAGGAACCGGGAGAGCATGATGTGGCAGCCGACCGGGAGGTCGCCGACGGTGCGGCGGAACTCCTTCGGGTCGAGGTGGGCGAAGCCGTCGATCAGGACCTCGACGAAGTCGGCGTGGCCCGAGTCGCGCAGGGCGCAGGCCATTGCGAGGGTGTCCGGCGAGGTGACGTTGACACCGATCAGCATCAGCGCAGCTTCTCCTTGGCGTAGGCCAGCAGGTCCTGGGGGGCGCTGACCGCGCCGGGGCGTTCGGCCGGCGGGATCTCGTCGAGGTTGAGGACGATGCGCTTGCCGCGGGCGCGGACGTCGTCCACCCACTGGTCGAACAGGTCGGTGTAGGACAGGCCGCGCTGTTCGGAGGCCTGGGCGAGGCCGGGGATCCAGCCGTTGCACAGCTGGCGGAGGTAGGCACGGCAGTAGGGGACGCCGTAGTCGTGCGGCTCGGTGCCGGTGATCCCGTCGGTGCGGGCCCGGCGGTGGCGTTCCAGGACGGATTCCGCGCGGGCGAAGTCGGCGTAGTACTGGTCCGCCCGGTCCGTCCAGGTGAGGTCCGCGTGTTCGACGATCACGGTGACGGGCTCGGTCTCGGTGATCAGCCGCTGGTCGAGCACGGTGTCGAGCAGTGACCAGACGCCTTCGTGGACGGCTTCGGAGTGGCCGTCGTGGAGGGTTCCGTCCCGGCCGGTGCGCACGCCGGACAGGTGCAGTTCGACCACCTGGGACCAGGGGATCGCACCGAGCAGCACCTCGACGGGGACACCGCAGTTGACGGCGTCGATGTAGAGGTGGGCCAGGTCGACGATGAGGCCGGTGCCGGTGCTTTCGCAGATGCGGGTGACCGCCTGCCAGGCATCCAGGATGCCCCGGGCGGAGGCGGAGTAGCAGTTGGCGTTCTCCACCCAGACGGGCAGGCCCGAGGTCCGGTGGAGGTCGGAGAGGAAGCGGACGGCGCGCTGCTCCTCCTCCTTCGTGCCGGTGAAGTAGGAGTGGAGTCCGAAGGATCCGCCGCCGAGGGCCCGGTCGCCGGTGACGTGGACTCCGATGGAGGTCGGCTTGTTGCGGCGGGTGGCCGACTGGTCCATCACGTAGTCGATGTAGCGGGCCTGCTCGCGCGGGCCCTCGCAGATCGCCGTACGGCCGAGGTGGAGGGAGAATTCCGGGATCGCCGGAACGTCGTCGAGGCCCTCCCATTTCCGCCATTCGTTGAACCCGAATTCCAGGAAGGGGTTTTCGCCGACGAGGGCGAGCCTCCGGGACGGGTCCGGGTCGAGAAATCCCGGAGTGAACGCCCCGCCCACGCGGAGCAGGTCGTCACGGACCGGGTGGACCGTCTGGACTGTCGTTTGCATTTCTTTTCCTCTCCCCCCGGTTTCCGGGTGCGGGTACGGCGGGGGCGCGCTCCGTTTCCGGAGCGCGCCCTCACATGTCGTCAGCCCTTGTTGTAGCTGCCGCAGGTCAGGGCCTCGGCCATGACCTCGATGTCCTGGATGTCGATCATTTCGTTCACCTCCGTTCAGGAATCCGATGCACCGGCCACGTCCGCCGGCAGGCTTTAACCTGCCCGCATTCAGCCCTTGTTGTAGCTGCCGCAGGTCAGCGCCTCGGCCATGACCTCGATGTCCTGGATGTCGATCATTTCGTTCACCTCCCTTTACGGCTCCCGGTGTTGCCGGTTTCGGCCGGTGTTCCCTGCCGATGCCTCTACTGTGCCGGTCCTCGAAGACCGCTGGAAGGGTTTCCCGGTGGACGGATTCTGCAATGGCATATCCCGTCCACCTCCACCTGGGCGGAAAGGGCCACGGAACGCCGAAAGCCGCGTCCCGGCGGGGACGCGGCTTTCGCGGGGGGGGGCCTGAGGGGGGCTGTGGGAGGCCCCGGGGGGGCTCAGATGCGGGTGGCGGGGAGCCAGCCGTTCTGGACGGCGTGCGCGCCGGCCTGGAAGCGGCTGCGGGCCTCCAGCGCCTCCATGAGTTCCGCCGCGATGCGGCGGGCGGTGCGCGGGGAGACGCCGAGGCGTTTGGCGATGGCCTCGTCGGTGAGTCCCTGGAGGAGCATGTGGAGGGACTCCCGGTGCTGGCGGGTGAGTCCGTCCATGTTGCGTTCCACGGCGGTGCCCAGCGGGTTGGCACTCTGCCAGACGCTCTCGAACAGGGCGCACAGCGCGGCGATGGTCCCCTCGTAGGTGAGGACGACCGCGCCGGCCTGGGCGTCGTTGGTGTCGAGCGGGAGGACGGCCTCGCGGCGGTCCGAGATGATCATCCGTACCGGCAGGGTGGGGGCGGTGCGCACCTGTCCGCCGTGGCGGTGCAGCCAGTCCACGTGGTCGAGGGTGGGCTGGTGGTTGCGGACGCTGTCGAGGTAGACGGTGCGCATGGTGATGCCCCGGTCCAGGAGCTCGGCGTTGGGTCCGCGGCTGGCTTCGAGGTCGGCGGCGGTGTGGGCGCCGCCGGGGGCGAACGTCATGATCTCGTGGCGGGTGTTGGCGGCCAGCCGGGCCAGCCGGTCGCGTATCTCCTCCGGGCCGTGCAGGCTCTCGGCCCCGGCGGTGGCGCCGCGCGGGCGCATCGAGGCGCATTCGGCGATCAGCTGTGCGGCGGCGGCCCGGGAGGCCTCCACCTTCTGCTGGTGGGCGGCCAGTTCGGCCTGCTGGCGGGCCAGCAGCAGTTCCATGGCGTCTTCCGGGTCCAGTGGACGGAACCCGATGCCTTCGCGGGACGAGGGCTGGACCAGGGCGAGGCGGCTGAGCCGGTCGAGGCAGGCGCGCAGGTCGCCCTCGGGGAGTGCGAGCCGCCGGGAGAGCGCGCTCACCCCGTCCTCGGGGTGGGCCAGGAGTGCCCGGTAGACGCGTTCCGCTTCGGCGTCGAGCCCCAGCAGTTCCAGCATGGCGATGCCCCCTGATGATTAGTACACGTCCGCCTGAAGGGAACTATACGAAGGCACGAACCGCCCCTGGTCGGTTCCTGTTCTGGCATAAACAGTCCCCTGTGGCGGCCTGTACCGCGGGGGTGGGCGCTACCGAGGATGGGCGGTATGTATCTCGTGCACGCCCGGCTCCGGGCCCCGGACCACGCCCCCCTCCCCTCGGACGCGGCGCAGCTGTTCCTGGGGTGTGCGCGCGACGGGGACGGCCTGGAACACGTCAGCGCGCACGGCGACGCGACGGGCGGTCCGGTCGTGGGCTTCTACCTGACCGCGCCCTCGCTCGCCCTCGCGGAGCAGGCCGCGTCGGCCGTCTGCCGGCGGGCTCTGCTCGCGCACCCCTCGCTCGCCGAGGTGGACGTGGTGTCCTTCGGCGCGGCCCTGGTCCCGCAGTACTGGAACGCGGTGACGCGCTCCGATGGACGGGATATGCAGTTGCAGGATCCGTCCACGGTGAACCTCTTCCACCCGTTCTGAAGTCTGAGCAGAGTAGGGCCATCGGCAGGCGAGACCAGCCGGGACCGAAGATCCGGGCGGGTGCCCGGGACGCAACAGAACCGCTCGTGCTCAGGGGGAATCCGATGTCCATGTTCGCCACTCGCATCGCCGGGACCGTGGCCGCGGCCGTCATCGCCGTCGGTGCTCTCGGTGCTCTCGGTGCGGTGCATTCGTTCACCCCGGGCGAGCCCTCCGCACCGCACCGCGTCTCCGCCTCCGGCACCGAGACCGGTGCGACCATTCCGCTGGACCAGCCCACGGGTCACCAGTCGGGGCGCACCGACGTCACCTGGGGCCACTGACAGCGGGCTCCCCCGCCACCCCCGCCACCCCGCACCACGGGACCGTCGCCGGGGGCCAGACCGGGCCGACGGCCTCCGTACGGGCCGGCGGGGCGGCCGGGGTGAGGCCCGGGAGGCGGACCAGGGACCGGGACACGCGGGCGCCGGCGTCCCCCGTCGACGGCGGCCGGTCGCGGAACTCGACCGTGACCACGTACGCGCCCTGCCCGCCCCGCGCCTCCACCACCGCCAGGACCCGCCGGCTCACCGGGTCGACACGGCAGTCGGCGACCTCGACCCGCGGCGGCGCGGCGGCCGCCCCGGCCGGGCGGGAGGACGGGCTGCTCGCCCAGACGTACAGGCCCAGCGGGGCGAACACCAGGAGTCCGGCCAGGCCGACGAGGCCGACCAGCCAGCCCTGCCATTTCAGTGCCATGCCCCGATCCTCCCGGTACGGCCCGCACGCCGCCAGCACCCGCCCACTCACACAGCATTTCGAAGCGGGACCGTCCGGACACCTTCCGTTCACCCGGCTCCGCACGGAATGTGGGTTTCCGTGAGCAGGCTGCACCCGTGAGACGCATCCTTGGAATCGCTCTGGCGGTCCTCCTGGCAGGCGGCGTGATCGCCGTCATCGTGCTCGGGGGGAACGCTGCAGAGGGCACGGCAACGAAGACCGTGCGTGGCGTCATCGGATCGGAGAAGTCCGAGTTCTTCCGCGATCCCGACGTCGTCAAGGCCCTTGCGGACAAGGGCTACACCGTGAAGACGGAGACCTCGGGCTCCTGGGCCATGGACCGGCTGGCCCTCAAGGAGTTCGACTTCGCCTTCCCCAGCAGCAGTGAGCCGGCGCAGGAGATCGAGGCCGCGGCCGGGGTGAAGGGGGCGCAGACCGCCAAGCCCTTCTTCTCTCCCCTCGTCGTCGTCGCCCGCGCCAACGCCGCCAAGGTCCTCGCGGACAACGGGCTGGTCAAGATGAACGGGAAGAACACCGGGACCCTCCTGATGGGCCCCTACCTGAAGGCCGCCGGCGAGGACCGGGGCTGGCAGCAGCTGAACGGCTCCGCCGCCTACACCGAGCTGACCGGCACCGTGTTCGTCAAGACCACCGACCCGGCCACCTCCAACTCCGGCGCCCTGTTCCTCGCCGCGACCTCCAACGTCGCCAACGGCGGCACGGTCGTGTCCGACGACGGCGGGATCAGCCGCACGGCCCCGCTCCTGCGCAAGCTGATCCAGGTCCAAGGGGCCCTGGAGGCCTCCACCGACGGCCCCTTCCGCGCCTTCGTCAGCGGCAGCGGCGAACCGCTGATCCTGGCCTACGAGGCCCAGGTGGCCTCCCTCCTCATGCAGAAGCAGACCAACGCCGAGCTGGGCGACATGGTCGTGCTCTACCCGGACACCACCGTCAACTCCCCGCACACCTTCGTCCCGCTCAACGACAAGAGCGGGGAACTCGGCACCCTGCTGGCCACCGACCCGACGCTCCGCCGGCTCGCCCTGCGCCACGGGTTCCGCCCGCAGGAGGGCCTCGCCGAGTTCACCGCCGCCACCGCGCCCTACGCCGGCTACCTCAACCCGGGTCTGACCGGGATCCGGCAGGTGGGTGCTCCGACCGTCAAGGTGCTGATGGCGATGGCCGCCCGCGCCAAGGGGCAGGAGGACCACTGATGACGACGACTCCGCTGACGCCGCCCGGGAACGGGGCCGGGGACCCGCTCGTCCTGACCGCCCCCGAGCCCGTGCCCGCCGTGCGACGGGAGCAGGCCCCCGGCATGGTCCCGCTGGACGAGGGCGTGCGCGAGGAGATGTCCCGCCGGGCCGGGGAGTACGTCGGCCGGCTCGCCGGGATCGACACGCACTCCCCCGAGTTCGCCACCCACGTCAACGACCTCACCGCCCTCGGCTCCGCCGACCTGCGCACCGCCGCCGACCAGTCCAACCGGATGCTGGAGCGGGCCGTGCACGCGATCGGCCCGGACGGCGGCGGTGACGCCCAGGCCCGGGTCGCCGGCTCCCTCGTCGAGCTGCGCCGGACCGTCGAGGACCTCGACCCGCAGGCCGGCGCCCCCGCCAAGGGGGCCCGCAGGCTGCTGGCGAAGCTGCCCGGCGGCAACCGGCTGCGCGACCACGTCGCCAAGTACGCCTCCTCCCAGGACACCCTGAACCGGATCGTCCAGGCCCTGCGCGGCGGCCAGGACGAGCTGCGCCGCGACAACGCCGCCCTGCACACCGAGCGGGCCCGCCTCTGGGAGACCATGGGCAGGCTCCAGGAGTACGCGGTGCTCACCGAGGCCCTGGACGCGGCCGTCGAGGAGCGGATCACCGAGGCGGAACGCTCCGACCCGGCCCGGGCCGACGCGCTCCGCTCCGACGTGCTGTTCCCGGTCCGCCAGAAGCACCAGGACCTGCTGACCCAGCTGGCGGTCTGCGCCCAGGGCTACCTGGCGATGGACGTGGTCCGGCGCACCAACGACGAGCTCGTCAAGGGCGTCGACCGGGCCGCGACCACCACGGTCTCGGCGCTGCGCATCGCGGTGATGCTGGCCTCGGCCCTCGACGGCCAGCGCAGGGTGGTCGAGCAGGTCGACGCCCTGCGCGGGACCACCGAGGAGCTGATCCGGGGGAACGCGGAGATGCTGGCCACGCAGAGCGGGGAGATCCAGCGGATCGCCGCCGACCCGGCGGTGGGGGCGGAGACGCTCCGCAGCGCCTTCGGGCAGATCTACAAGACCCTCGACGCGATCGACTCCTTCAAGGCGCAGGCCACGCAGAACATGGCGGCGACGGTCGAGTCCCTGACGGGCGAGCTCCAGGCGGCCTCGGCGTACCTGGCCCGGACCCGTACGCCGAACGCCCTGGAAGGAGACGGACGATGAGGCACCGCACCGCACGGATGCGCAGACGCCTCGCGGCGGCCGTCGCGCTGGCCGCCACCCTGCTGGGGGCCTCGGCCTGCACGGAGGGCACGCCGGACGGCACGCCCTCGGCCGGACCGGGGAAGCCGGCGGCCGCGTACAAGGAGGGCCGGCTGCGCGTCCTGGCGTCCAGCGAGCTCGCCGACATGGCGCCGGTCCTCAAGGACGCCAAGGACGCCACCGGCGTCTCCGTCGACTTCACCTGGTCGGGGACGCTCGACGCGGCCGAGCAGGTGTCCTCCGGCACGGCGGACGGCAGGTACGACGCGATCTGGCTCTCCTCCAACGACTACCTGCGGCTGCGTCCCGAGGCGGCCGCGAAGCTCGCCAACGAGACCCCGGTGATGTCCTCGCCGGTCGCGCTGGGGGTCCGGCCGGAGGCGCTGGCCCGGCTGGGGTGGACGCCGCAGGAGGTGACCTGGTCGGCGGTCGAGGAGGCCGTGGCCGCGGGGAAGCTGACGTACGGGATGACGGACCCGGTCCGCTCCAACTCCGGCTTCTCTGCCCTGGTTTCGGTGACCTCGGGGCTGTCGGGGGCCCAGGCGGCGCTCACCGACGAGGACGTGCGGAAGGCCGCGCCCCGCCTGAAGGGGTTCTTCAACGGGCAGAAGCTGACCTCCGGTTCCTCGGGCTGGCTGGCGACGGCGTACGCCAAGCGCGGGGACGTGGACGCCCTCGTGAACTACGAGTCGGTCCTGCTCTCCATGAACAAGGACGCCAAGGCACCGCTGACCGTCATCCGCCCCAAGGACGGCGTGGTCACCGCCCACTACCCGCTGACCCTGCTGACCTCCTCCCCCGCCGGGGCCCGGGAGTCGGGGCGGCGGCTGACGGAGTACCTGCGGGGCGACGCGGCGCAGAAGGCCATCACCGGGAAGACCTTCCGCCGGCCGGTGGCGACCGGGGTGGCGCCCGCCGCCGGGCTGGACCCCGACAGGCGCCGCGAGCTGCCCTTCCCGGGCTCGCGTTCGGTCGCCGACGGGCTGCTCGCCTCATACGAGAACGAGCTGCGCCGGCCCTCCCGCACGGTGTACGTGCTCGACACCTCCGGCTCGATGGCCGGCGACCACCGCATCGACCGGCTGCGCGACGCGCTCACCACCCTGACGGGGACGGGCACTTCGGGGCCGGGCCGGCGGTTCCGGGACCGTGAGGAGGTGACGCTGCTGCCGTTCGGCGACGCGGTGAAGAAGGTGCTGACGCACGTCGTGGAGCCCGGCAACCCGGGCCCGGCCCTGGACGCGATCCGCGGTGACGTGCGGTCCCTGCGCCCCGAGGGCGGTACGGCCGTCTACGGCAGTCTGAAGGCCGCCTACCAGCACCTGGGGCAGGGCAACGCCGACGCGTTCACCTCGATCGTGCTCATGACGGACGGCGAGAGCGGGGACAAGGTGCAGGACTTCGAATCCTTCTACGCCGGCCTGCCGGAGGGGCAGAAGCACACCCCGGTCTTCGCCGTGCTCTTCGGGGACTCGGACCGCAAGGAGCTGAGCCACATCACCGAGCTGACGGGCGGCCGGCTCTTCGACGCGACGAACGGCGCCGGCTCGCTGGACGGGGCGTTCGAGGAGATCCGTGGCTACCAGTAGGCCGGCGGCCCGGGTGCTCGGCTACCTGGAGTCGAGGAAGAACCTGGCGGGCAGCGCCTGCGGCCTGGTCGGCCTGGCGCTGACCGTGGCCGGGGTGGCGGGCCCGTACTGGCCGGTGGTGATCGCGGGACTGTACGGGGTGGGCGCGCTGGTCGCCCCGCCGGAGCGGGCCCCCGTACCGCTGTTCCCGGGCACGGCCGAGCAGTTGGAGGCCGTACGGGAGGACCTGGGCCGGCTGCGGGACTACGTGGCGGAGGTGGAGCTGCCGCCGGCCGCCGAGGGCAAGCTGGGCGAGCTGCTGGACCTGTACGCGGCGCTGCTGGAGCCGGGGCGGGGCACGGAGGCCCTGGCCGCCGAGCCGGACGCGGTGCACGCGCTGTCGCGGGCGATCCGGCTGGACGTACCGGAATGCGTGGACACGTACAACCGGACCCGCTGGTGGACCCGGCTGACGCCGGGCGGTGAGTCGCCGGAGCGGCACCTGGAGCGGCAGCTGTCGGTGCTGTTCGACGAGGCGGAACGCCTGACGGCGGGCCTCCAGGACAGGGAGGCCCGCCGTCAGCAGACGCACACGGCCTACCTCGAAGAGCGCGGACGCTCCTGAGGGGTCGGCGGGCGGCGGCCGGGACAGTGGCCTCCGCCCGTCGGTCGGGCGTGTGCTGCTCTGGGAAAGCCTTGGTCGGGGATTCCCACAGCGGTGGGAGAGCCTTGGTCGGGGACTCCCACGTTCAGGTGGCCCGCCGCACGGGGGCGGGCGTCGGGCTCAGCCCAGGCGCTCGACCAGCGCGTGGTACTGCTCCCACAGCTCCTTCGGCGTGTGGTCGCCGTAGGTGTTGAGGTGCTCGGGGACCAGGGCGGCCTCCTCGCGCCACACGTCCTTGTCGACGGTGAGGAGGAAGTCGAGGTCCTCGTCGGAGATGTCGAGGCCGTCGAGGTCGAGCGCGGCCTTGGTCGGCAGGACGCCGATCGCGGTCTCGACGCCCTCGGCGTTGCCGTCGAGGCGGCCGACGATCCACTTCAGGACGCGGCTGTTCTCGCCGAAGCCGGGCCACACGAACTTGCCCGCGTCGTTCTTGCGGAACCAGTTCACGTAGTAGATCTTCGGGAGCTTGCTCTGGTCCTTGTCGGCCGCGACCTTGACCCAGTGGGCCATGTAGTCGCCCATGTTGTAGCCGCAGAACGGCAGCATCGCGAACGGGTCGCGGCGCAGCTCGCCGACCTTGCCCTCGGCGGCGGCGGTCTTCTCGGAGGCGATGTTCGAGCCGATGAAGACGCCGTGGTTCCAGTCGAAGGACTCGGTGACCAGCGGGACGGCGGAGGCGCGGCGGCCGCCGAAGAGGATCGCGGAGATCGGGACGCCCTTGGGGTCCTCCCACTCGGGGGCGATCGTCGGGCACTGCGAGGCCGGGACGGCGAAGCGGGCGTTGGGGTGGGCGGCCGGGGTCTCGGACTCCGGGGTCCACGGGTTGCCGCGCCAGTCGATGAGCTCGGCCGGGGGCTCCTCGGTCATGCCCTCCCACCACACGTCGCCACCGTCGGGGGTGAGCGCGACGTTGGTGAAGACGGTGTTGGCGTACATCGTCTTCATGGCGTTGGCGTTGGTGTGCTCGCCGGTGCCGGGGGCGACGCCGAAGAAGCCGGCCTCGGGGTTGATCGCGTAGAGGCGGCCGTCCTCGCCGAAGCGCATCCAGGCGATGTCGTCGCCGATGGTCTCGACCGTCCAACCGGGGATGGTCGGCTCCAGCATGGCGAGGTTGGTCTTGCCACAGGCGGACGGGAACGCGGCCGCGACGTACTTGGTCTCGCCCTCGCCGGCCGGCGGGGTGAGCTTGAGGATCAGCATGTGCTCGGCGAGCCAGCCCTCGTCGCGGGCCATGACGGAGGCGATGCGCAGCGCGTAGCACTTCTTGCCGAGCAGGGCGTTGCCGCCGTAGCCGGAGCCGAAGGACCAGATCTCGCGGGTCTCGGGGAAGTGCGAGATGTACTTGGTGGTGTTGCAGGGCCACGGGACGTCGGCCTCGCCCTCGGCGAGCGGGGCGCCGAGGGTGTGGACGGCCTTGACGAAGAAGCCGTCGGTGCCGAGCTCGTCGAGGACGGCCTTGCCCATGCGGGTCATGGTGCGCATGGCGACCGCGACGTAGGCGGAGTCGGTGATCTCGACGCCGATCGCGGAGAGCTCGGAGCCGAGGGGGCCCATGCAGAAGGGCACGACGTACATCGTGCGGCCCTTCATGGAGCCGCGGAAGATGCCCTTCTCACCGGCGAAGAGCTCCTTCATCTCGGAAGGGGCCTTCCAGTGGTTGGTCGGGCCCGCGTCCTCCTCCTTCTCGGAGCAGATGAAGGTCCGGTCCTCGACGCGCGCGACGTCGGAGGGGTCGGAGGCGGCGTAGTACGAGTTCGGGCGCTTGGTCTCGTCGAGCTTCTTGAACGTGCCCTTGGCGACGAGCTCCTCGCACAGGCGCTCGTAC
This sequence comes from Streptomyces sp. NPDC032091, assembly GCF_055580265.1. Taxonomy (NCBI): domain Bacteria; kingdom Bacillati; phylum Actinomycetota; class Actinomycetes; order Kitasatosporales; family Streptomycetaceae; genus Streptomyces; species Streptomyces sp. NPDC032091. The sequence goes on from NZ_JBVILR010000034.1 coordinate 22,912, forward strand.
TCGGCTTCGGAACCGTCGCACCAGACGACGCGGTCGGGCTGGGTGATCGCCGCGATCTCGTCGACCCAGGAGATCAGCTCCTGGTGCGTCGTCGGGAGGGAAGGGGTGGGAGCCGCGTTGTCGCGCGCCACGATTGCTCCTTGTTGAGGGGTTTGTTTGGTGTATGCCCCGTGGGGGCCGCGACCCGGACGCTTCGCGCTCCGCTCATCCGGTGTCGACCGCACTCATCTGATCATCCGGTGGATGTGCGCATATGTCCAGGGGGCCTCTCACGTGAGCATCGCCACGTCAGTCAATCTTCCGTAAAGAGGACTAACGGAAACCTACGGACCCGTAGGTAGCATGATGACCATGACTTCTGACGCCGCTGCCGTGGCGACCGCGACGGCCGAACGCGAAGCTCCGGAGCCCAAGCCCCTGATGCGCGGCTGGCTGCACACCGGAATGTTCCCGGCCGTGGTGGTCGCGGGCCTCGCGCTGATGACCTTCACCGACTCGACGCGGGCGCGCGTCGCGTGCGGGGTGTACATCCTCACCGCCTGCCTGCTCTTCGGGGTCAGCGCCGTCTACCACCGCGGGACCTGGGGCCCGCGCGGCGAGGCGATCCTGCGCCGCCTCGACCACGCCAACATCTTCCTGATCATCGCGGGCACCTACACCCCGCTCACCGTCCTGCTGCTGCCGGACTCCACCGGGCGGACCCTGCTGTGGGCGGTGTGGCTCGCGGCCGCCGCCGGCATCGCCTTCCGCGTCTTCTGGGTCGGCGCCCCGCGCTGGCTCTACACCCCCTGCTACATCGCGATGGGCTGGGCCGCCGTCTTCTTCCTGCCGGACTTCATGCGCACCGGCGGCATCGCGGTCCTGGTGCTGGTGATCGTCGGCGGCCTCCTCTACAGCGCGGGCGGGGTCATCTACGGGATCAAGCGCCCGAACCCCTCGCCCCGCTTCTTCGGCTTCCACGAGGTCTTCCACTCCCTGACGCTGGCGGCGTTCGTGGCCCACTACGTCGGCATCTCGCTGGCCGCCTACTCGCACTGAGGAGCGCTTCATCCTGCCGTTATCGCACGGCCGCCCGGAGCTCGCACTCCGGGCGCGGCCCGTGGAGGGGGCCCCGCCGCGGATCGCGGCGGGGCCCCTTTTCCGTGCGAGCGGCTAACAGGTCCAGCCGTCCCCGTCCGCGTCCAGGCGCAGCGGATCACTGCCGTTGACCTTCATCCGCTGCGGGAAGCGGTGCGCCGCCAGCCAGGCGCAGCGGGCCTGTGTGGTCTTCGCCATCTCCGCCGGGAAGGCCGCCGGGACGCACACGTTGACCGTCCCGTAGTGCCGGTCGCAGCCGGCCACGGCGGGGGCGACCGGGACGGACGCCCGCTGCCCCGGATTCTCCTTCGGCGCGGCCAGTTCGTTCGCGAAGGTGTGCTCGTGCGCGGCGGGCTGCTGCTTCGCGGCGGCCAGTGAGGGGGCACCGCCCAGGTGGACCCAGGTGGCGACGGAGGGGATCCCGGCCGCGTCGACGCCGAAGAGCATGTACCAGCCGGGCGGGGCGAGGTTGGGGTTGCTGGTCACGTTGAGGTCGATGGTGGTGCCGTTGACCACGCTCATCGGCAGGTCGACGAACCGCTGGTTGGGGTCGGAGGAGTGGGTGACCGCCGCCGGCCGGATCAGCTCCGCCTTGGCGAGGGGCCGGTCGACGGTGATCCGCTGGGTGTCCCCGTACACCCACTCGGTGTCGATCACCGAAGTGAGCTTCGGGCGCGGGCCCTTGAACAGGTAGGGCGGGGTGTAGACCGACACCGCGTGGTTGTACGTGCCGTTGCCCGGGTTGTCGCCGACCGACATGACCCGGCCGTCGGGCAGCAGGAACGCCCCCGAGTGGTAGGTCCGCGGGATCGGGTCGGTGGCCAGGCCCGGCTGGTAGGTGTTGGTCCCGGGGTCGAAGAAGGAGGCCTCGAACACCGGGTCGGCCCGGTCGTGCAGCCCGCCGCCGGTCTCCAGCACCTTGCCGTCGGGCAGCAGCACGGCGGAGACGTACATCTTGCCCTCGGCCCCGGCCTGCGGGCGCTTGCCCGTACCTGGGTCGACGAGGCCCTGCGGGAGGTCGGGGCCCGCGGTGTAGGCGGGGCTGGGCTTCTTGAGGTCGATGAGGTCGGTGAGGCGGTTCGCCGCCGGGTTGGTCTCGTTGTTGCCGCCGCCGATGGTCAGGACCCGCTGGTCCTGGGCCGGGGGCAGCAGCACGCTCGCCGACTCGTCGCGCTCGTCCTTCTTCCGCAGCCCGGGCACGTCGGTGACGGTGTTGGCGCCGTAGTCGTAGACGGAGGAGCCGGATCCGGCGGTGCCGTTGCCGAAGGTGTGGCTGCCGGAGTAGAAGAGCCGGCCGTCCTGCATGAGGATCATCGACGGGTACAGGCCCCAGTAGGACCAGGTCTGGTTGACCTGGCTCAGCGGCAGCCACTTGTTCTGCGCCGCCGAGAACCGCTCCGCGGTGACGTTGCCGGTGGAGTCCTCCTTCAGGCCGCCGAAGGAGATCACGTCGCCGTTGCCGAGGACGGTCGCGGACGGGTACCAGTGCCCGCCGTTCAGGTCGTTGGTCCTGGTGTACGTCTCGGTCGTGGGGTCGAAGACGTACGAGTCCTTCAGCCCCTGGTAGCCGATCTTGCCGTCGGCGGACGGGTATCCCTTGTTGCCGCTCATCACCAGCACCCGGCCGTCGGCCAGCTGCACGTGCCCGGAGCAGAACATGTCCACCGGCGTCGGGATGGTCTTGACCGTCCCGGCGACCGGGTCGTAGACGGCGGAGGTGAAGGTCCCGGCGTTGAACTGGGAGATGTCGTTGCCGGAGCCGGCGATCAGCAGCACCTTGCCGTTCTTCAGGACCACGGCGTGCATCGAGCGCACCGGGTTCTGCGTGCCCATCACCTCCCACTTGCCCTTCGCGCACTCCTCCGCCGTGCCCGTGCAGCCGGCCTGGGGCGGGACGGCGGCCACTTCCTCCAGCGCGTAGTCGTCGGTGGTGAGGGTGCCCACGCCGTAGACGGACAGCCCCCAGGCGATCCTGTCGGTGTTCGGCGGGACGGCGGGCGTACGCACCTGGGTGCGCGACCAGGCGGCACTGACCGGGGGGTTCTGCAGGTCGGTCCAGTACTGCCAGCCGGCGGCGGTGTCGTGGCGGAACACGGTCACCGCCACGTCCGGGGTGTTCGACTTGTACCAGGCGGACAGGTCGTACTGCCTGCCCGGTGCGACGGTCGGGGCGCAGGTGGCGTTCTCCGTGACCAGCGCCTTGCGGTCGCCGTCGACGCGGCGGGTGAGCGAGACCCTCATGGCCTTGGTGCCGCTGTGGGCGTCGGCGACGGTGGCGAAGGTGAAGTCGTTGTCGCCCCAGCCCGATTTCTCCCAGCAGGACGGCATGTCGGAGCCGGGCGCGCCGGCGGTCTCGAAACCGGGGTTGGTGAGCAGGTTGGGCGCTCCGGCCGTGGCCTGCTGGGGGGCGGTGAGCAGCAGGCCTGCGGTCATCGCCCCGACGGCGGCCAGCGCGGCCCTGCGCCCCGTCCTCCGTCGGATCGTCCTTGGCATGCGGTGGTCCTTTCGGTGCGGCTCAACTCCTGGTCGTGGGACGGGTACGGGCCGCCGCGCGTGGCCCGCGCGGCAGGTAGACGAGGGCCTCCGTGGCGGCGAAGCGCAGGACGAAGGTGGTGACCAGCGCCAGGGCCGTCGCGGGCAGCACGCCGAGGCCGAACCGGCCGACGAACAGCGCGATCAGCGGGATCCGCAGCAGCAGGTCGGCGTTGGCGAGGAGGGCGAAGCGTCCGACGCGGTCCGCCCAGTGGCGGTGGCGGCGGCGGTCGCGGAAGAGGAGGGTCTCGATGAGGAGGAAGTTCCACAGCACCCCGGCCTGGTTGGCGACGACCTCGGCGGCCAGGTACTGCATCCCGGCGTGGGTGAGCAGCCACAGCGCGAGGAGGTTGGGGGCGAAGCCGGAGAGCCCGATCAGGCCGAAGCCGATCATCCGGGCGAGCGGGCTCGCCGAGCGGAGGGCGGCCAGGTGGGTCAGGAAGCGCAGCCCTTCGCGGGCGGTGGACTTGGACGCGCCGGCGAAGCGGTCCTGGAAGACGAAGGGCACCTCGGCGGTCTTCGCCGGCCGGCAGCGGACGGCCAGCTCCAGCAGGATCTTGTAGCCGAGCGGCTTGAGCGCCCCGCCGGTGACGGCGCCGGTGACGGCCGGGCGGCGCACGGCGAAGAACCCGCTCATCGGGTCGCTGATGCCGCGCAGGGCGCGCGGGAAGAGCCCCTTGGCCAGCCAGGTCGCGCCGCGCGAGACGGCGACGCGGTAGCCGCCGGCGAGTCCGGCCCGGCTGCCGCCGGGCAGGTAGCGGGAGGCGACGACGAGATCGGCCCCCGTCCGGTCGCCCTCGCCGACCAGCTCGGGGACCAGGTGCGGCGGGTGCTGGAGGTCGGCGTCCATGACGACGATCCAGTCGGAGCCGGCCCGGGCGATGCCCTCGACGACGGCTCCGCCCAGGCCGCCGGCCGGGGTGTCGCGGTGCAGGACGGCCACGGGGAAGGGGCAGTCGGCGGCGGCCTTCTCGATGAGGGCCGGGGTGTCGTCGGTGGAGTCGTCGACGAACAGCACCTCGCAGGGCGGGCTCGCCGGCAGGGCGTCACGGAGCCGGCGGAGCAGCTCGGCGACGTTGGCGGACTCGTTGAAGGTCGGGATGATCAGGGTGACGCCGCCGGACGCGGCGGGCACCGGCGGAGTGCCGACTTCCGGATCGTCCAGGGCGTGCGGGGGCCACAGGTCCTCGCTCATGGTGGTTCAGCTCCCACTCTCGCGGTCGGTGCGGCGGATCTCGATACGGTCCTCGCCCGTACCGAAGACGGCGACCGCGGTCGAATGCTCCAGAGCAGCCTTCACCCTGGGCAGGTCCACCGCGTCGCGACGCACGGTGGGCGAGGAGACCACGTAGTCGATGTCCCGCCAGCCGCGGGGCAGGGTCTTGGTGACCGCCGGGTCGAGGTCCGCCTTGTAGAACCAGATAGCGCCCGGTCCGGGTGCAAAACCGGAGTGAACGGCGTCGAGCCAGAGCGCGTCGTCCACGAGGACACGGGTGTGCGCCGGGTCGGGCACCTCGCGGCCCAGCCAGGCGGCGGCCTGCCGGTAGGGGGCGTTGGCGTCGGCGGTGAGGGCGGTGCGGTCGCCCTCGTACCAGCGCGGCAGGACGAACGCGGCCGCCGCGACGGCGAGGACGCCGACGAGCGCCCGGCGCCCGTACACCAGGGCCCGTCGCTCGCCCGGCCCCCGGCGCCGGCGCAGCACGGCGTGGGTGACGCTGGCCGCTGCGGCGGCGAGCACCAGGGCGAGGAAGGGCAGGGCCTGGATCACGTACATCGCCGGGAGGTAGCCGGAGGGCCGCATGGCGACCACCGCGAGGATCACGGCGGCCAGGGCCGGGCCGGCGAGTGCCCGGGCGGTGACCGACCACCGGTGGGTGACCAGCAGCAGGACGGCGCCGGCCAGCCCGCCCAGCGGCAGGACGGTGTCGTAGTACAGCCAGGAGCGGAAGACGCCGTTGGAGCCGGAGCCGGGGTCCAGGATGAAGCCGGAGCCGGGGCGGCTCATCTGGTAGGTGATGCCGTCGATGAGGGAGACGTGTCCGGCGCCGGGCAGCAGCTCGTTGTTGAGCAGCGCGTACAGCGGATACGACAGGCCGATCAGCGCGCAGGCGGTGACGGCCCCGGTGACGGCGAACTTGCGGGTGTCGCGGTGGCTGTGGCGCCACATCGTCACCAGCAGCGCCGGGAGCACCACCAGCATCGTCTCCTTGGTGAGGACGGCGGTGGCGGCGGCCAGTCCGGAGCCGAAGTGGTGCCACAGGTGACGGCTGGGGGACGCGGCGAGGCAGAAGGCCAGCAGCATCCACATCACGGCGAGGTTGTCGAGGAAGATCTCCCGCTGGAGCACCACGGAGAGCGGGGACAGCCCGAACAGCCCCATCGCGAGCCCGGCCGCCCAGCGCGGCAGCCACAGCCGGCGGGCCAGTACGTAGATCAGTACGGAACCGGCGGCGGAGACGGCGAGCATCGAGAAGCGCATCGGCGCGACCGTCATCCAGTCGGGCACGAACAGCGACGGCAGCCAGGTCAGCCCGGCGATCTGTATCCAGCCGAGCGGCGGGTGGTCGTACCAGTACGTGTAGTGCGCCAGGCCGTCGCCCTGCTGGACCGCCCACGCCTGGGCGAGGTAGGTGCCCTCGTCGTCGCTCAGGGTCGGGAAGTTCGTGATGTTCCAGCCCTGGACGAGGACGATCAGCAGGAGCAGGGCCCCGCAGAGGATCAGGTCGGGGCGCGAGGAGCGGAAACGGACCAGCGGGCGGACGGGGGCGGGCGGGCGGACGCCGAGGCCGCCGTCGGCGTCGCCGGTGCCGGTGCCGCCGGTGCCGGTGTCGGTGCCGCCGGTGCCGGGTCCGGTTCGGGTGTCGGTGCCGTCGTCGCCGTCGGGGTGGCCGGAGCCGGGCAGCCGGCGTACGGGCAGCAGCTGGGCGGTGGCGGCCGGGTCCGCCGGCTGCGGATCGGTGGCCGTGGGCACGGTGGCGGTCACCGGTGGGCGTCCTCTCGGATCGGGGCGGCGGCGTGCGCGGCCGGGGCCGGGGCGGTCTCCAGGTGGGCGCCGGTGTGGCTGGTCAGCTCCCACTCGTTGCGGCCGCGCTGCTCGCGCCAGACGGCGCGGATCGCGGCGCCCGCCAGCATCACCTGGTAGAAGGGCCCGCCGGCGATGAGCTTGAGGTAGTGCACGAAGCGCACGCGCAGCCCGTACTGGCGGCCGAAGTCGTGCAGGCCGACGATCTCGAAGACGAAGGTCACCAGTGCCGTGATCATGGGCAGGAAGGTGACGATCGCGACCCCGACGGGCACGTCGAGGAAGACCGCGACGGCGAAGTTGACCGGGATGATCACCCCTGAGGCGGCCTGCATGAACGGGGTCATCAGCGTGTAGCGGGCGAGCCAGCGTTGCCCGCGGCCGGGCAGCTGCTGCCAGTCCTTCTTCCGGTAGACCTGGAGGAAGCCCTGGTTCCAGCGGGTGCGCTGCTTGAGCAGGCTCATCAGCGAGCCCGGGGTCTCCTCGCGGGTGACCATGTCGGAGTCGTACGCGACGACCACCTTCTTGCCGACCGAGGAGAGCCGCACGCCCAGGTCGCAGTCCTCCGCGAGGCAGTTCTGGTCCCAGCCGCCGGCCTCGCGCAGCACCTCGGTGCGCACGAACACGGTGTTGCCGCCGAGCGGGATGAAGCCCTTCTCGGCGTGCAGGTGGAGGCGGGAGCGGAACCAGAAGAAGTACTCCAGGCAGTTGCGCAGGCTGTACCAGCTGGAGTGGAAGTTGATCAGCTGGACCCCGCCCTGGACCACGTCGGCGCCGGTGGCGCGGAAGGCGTGGTCGACGTGGGACAGCAGCTGGGGGTGGACCTGGTCCTCGGCGTCGAAGACCCCGACGATGTCGCCCCGGCAGTGCGGGAGGGCGGTGTTGAGGGCCTTCGGCTTGTTCTTCGTCGCGTTGTGGTCGACGACGACGCGGACGTGCCCGGGCGCGCGGGCGGCGGCGCGGTCGGCCACTGCGGCGGTCCCGGGGTCGTCGTGGCCGACGATCACGATGATCTCGTAGTCGGTGTGGCCCGACTCCAGGAGCCGGTCGATGGTGTGTTCCAGCACGGCCTGCTCGTGGCGGGCGGGCAGCAGGAGCGAGAACGCCAGCCGGTCGCCGCCGTCGGGGCGGTCGAAGCGGGTCGAGGCGAGCGTCTCGGGTGTGCGCCAGGCGTGCATCTGCCACCAGAGAGTGAAGGCGGCCATCCAGAAGAGCGCAAGAGAAATGGCGGAAATAATGACAGAGGTGAACAAACCGTCCCCCACAGACATGCCGCAACCCCAGGCGGCGACCGGTAAACCCCCCGGAGACGTGCGCGGGCCCCCCGGCCCGCCGTCTCCGCCCCCTCCGTGCGCACCCCCCAGTGCGCGTCTCGGTGACTCTCCTCGGTGTCCGTCCTCGGTACCTGTCCTCGGTGACTCCCGAGGACACGAGACTAGGCAGCGCATGTGAAGCTGAGGCGCCGCCCAGTTAAAAACCACATTTCCGAGTTGATGTACAGCAACCGGAATTGACGCTACTCCGGCCCTTTCAGGGATGAACCACACCCAACTGGTCCGCCAGCTCGACCGGTTCGGTCGTAGGCCGCGCGCAGACGAAGTGCCGGCACACGTACGCCGTCGGAAGGTCGCGCACGAGCGTGCGCTCGGTCAGCAGGGGGAACTCCCCTCCGCTGCCGTCCGCCGCACGCGGCAGCCCGACCGCCACCACCGCCCCGGGAGCCGTCCCCAGCAACGCGGTGCGGTGCAGGGCGGCCGTCGCCGGATCCTCCGGATGCCCCACCACCGCCACCTCGCGCGGCCCGTCCACGAGCGCCTCCGCCACGGCCAGGCCGTGCCCGATGAAACGCGGGGCGCGCGGGCCGAGGGCCTGCACCACAGCGAGCGCCCGCTCGGCGGCCTCCCGGTGGGCCCGCGAGCCGGTGTGCGCGGCGTACGAGAGCAGCGCGCCGGCGGCGGCCGTCCAGCCGGAGGGGGCCGCGGTGTCGGTCGGGTCCTGGGGGCGCCGGATCAGCCGCTCGGCGTCGTGCGCGGTGTCGTAGAGCGAGCCGTCCTCGGCGGTGAACCGGGCCAGGACGAGGTCGAGGAGGAACCCGGCGAACTCCAGCCACACCCCCTCCCCCGTGACGGAGGCCAGGGCCAGGAACCCCTCGGCGACGTCCCCGTAGTCCTCCAGCACCCCGGCGTTCGCACCGACGCGCCCGTCCCGGCTGGTCCGCGCCAGCCGGGCCATCCCGTCCATGTGCACCCGTACCAGCAGGTCGGCGGCCTCGATGGCCCGCTCGACCAGATCCGGCCGCTCGAAGAAGGCCCCGCACTCGGCGAGGGCGGCGATGGCCAGCCCGTTCCAGGCGGCGACGACCTTGTCGTCCCGCCCGGGCGCGGGCCGCCTCCCGCGCGCCGCGAGCAGCCGCTCCCGGATCGAGGCGACCCGGCCGGCCTCCACCACGGGCCCGTCCTGCGGCAGCTGCAGCACCGACTTCCCGTGCTCGAAGGTCCCCTCCTCGGTGACCCCGAAGTACGCGGCGGCCAGCTCCCCGTCCGCCTCCCCGAGCACGTCCGCCAGCTCCCGGGGCGTCCAGGCGTAATACGCCCCCTCGACGTGCCGCCCGCTGCCCTCCTCCTCGCTGTCGGCATCGAGCGCGGAGGCGAACCCGCCCTCCGACGTCCGCAGTTCCCGCACCATGAAGTCGGCGGTCTCCAGCGCGACCCCCCGCGCCAGATCGGACCCGGTGGCCCGCCAGAGATGCGCGTACACGCGACACAACAACGCGTTGTCGTACAGCATCTTCTCGAAGTGCGGCACGACCCACTCCCGGTCCACGGAGTACCGCGCGAACCCGCCGCCGAGCTGGTCGTAGATCCCGCCCCGGGCCATGGCCTCACAGGTGTCGGCGGCCATCTGCAGGGCCCCCTCGGACCCCGTCCGGGCGTGGTGGCGCAGCAGGAACTCCAGCACCATGGACGGCGGGAACTTCGGCGCCCCGCCGAACCCGCCGCGCACGGCGTCGTACTCGCGCGTCAGCCCGAGCAGCGCCCGCCCCAGCTCCTCGGGCCCGGGCACCCCGGCCTTCCCGTAGTCCAGCTGCCGCCCGGCGAGGTCCCGCACGATCCGCTGAGCGACCTCGGCCACCTCCTCGCGCCGCCCGACCCAGGCCCCCCGCACGCCTTCGAGCACCTGCATGAAGGAGGGCATGCCGTGCCGGGGCTCGGGCGGGAAGTAGGTCCCGAAGTAGAAGGGCTCGGCGTCGGGCGTCAGGAACACGGTCATGGGCCACCCACCCTGCCCGGTCGCCGCCTGCACGGCCTCCATGTACACGGCATCGACGTCGGGCCGCTCCTCGCGGTCGACCTTGACGTTGACGAAGTGCTCATTCATATAAGCGGCGGTCAGCTCGTCCTCGAACGACTCGTGCGCCATGACGTGACACCAGTGGCAGCTGGAGTACCCGACGCTGAGCAGCACGGGCACCCCCCGCTCCCGCGCCTCGGCGAACGCCTCCGGCGACCAGGGCGCCCAGTCGACGGGATTGTCCGCGTGCTGGAGCAGGTACGGCGAGGTCTCGTTCACGAGGCGGTTCGACATGCGCCCATCCTCGCGCATGAGGGACGTGGAACCCGTCTGCGGCAAGCCGAGCGCCGGAGCCGCCCCCATCGGGCCACCCAACCGGCTTCGGCGTACATATATGCACGGCGGTGGTCGATTGGGGGTCAACTGCCTCTGGTCTAGCTCAGATTGGGTCGCGCCGGCGGGTGTCGCGCAGGACACTTGGCGGACGTTTGCGGAGCTCTCCGAGGAGGATGCCGATGCGGGACAGCCATCGTGTCGAGGCCGAGCGGGTGCTGGCCCGGGTCGTCGGGGAGGAGGTCCGGCGGGCGGGGGGCGGGGTGGAGGGTGAGGCCCTGCTCGCGCGGGGGCGGGAGGCGCTCGGGGGGCTGGCCGGGGTGGCGGGCGAGGAGTACGCCGCCTACGTGGCCGCGCTCGACGAGGCCGCCGCCGGGGAGCAGTCGCTCGGGGAGGCCTTCCGGCGGGCCGGCAGCGGGACGGCCCTGCTGGTGACGGCCGTCGCCGCGGCGGCCGCCGCCGGGGCGGACCTGGCCTTCGGCGTCGACGGCGGTACGGCGCTCAGTGCGGGGATCGTGGTGGGCGTGGCGGGGGCCGTGACGGCTGCGGTGCGAGTGGCGGCGGTGCACGTACCGGCCGCGAACCGGCGGGCCGGGGCGGCGGGACGCCCAGGCGGGCCGGAGCAGCTGAGGCTGAAGTGGCTGACGGCGCTGGAGGTACGCGGGATCCGGCCCTTCCTGGAGCAGGAGCGGGCCGTGGCCGTGGCCGGGGCGGGTTCGGCGGCCGCCGCGGGCTCGGCGGGCTCGGGTGCTGGCGGCGCCGCGGGCGTCGGGGGTTTCGGGGGCGCCGCGAGTGCCGCGGGTGCCGGCCCGGCGCGGGGGGCCGTGCCGGCGCAGTTGCGCGGGGCGGACCGCAGTGCCCAGGCGCGCCGGCGGAGCATGCTGGAGCAGTCGTTCGGGCAGCTCCCGGACGCCGACGCGCTCTTCACCGGCCGCCGGGCGGAGCTGGCGCGGATCGCGCAGTGGGTGCAGACGGCGCGGGCCAGTACGGAGACGCGGCCGGTGGTGGTCGTCCTGCACGGTGAGCCGGGAGTGGGCCGTACGGCGCTGGCGCTGCGGGCGGCGCACGGTCTGCGGGACCAGTTCCGCGGGGCGTGCGTGGTGGACCTGCGGGGCGGGGCGACGGCCGCGGGCGAGGCGCCGCTGTCGACGCGGGAGGCGCTGCTGCACCTGCTGAACCGGCTCGGGGCCCCGCGGGAGCAGCTGCTGTTCCGGGAGGGGGCCTCGGCCGAGCAGCAGGTGCGCCGGCTCGGGGAGCTGTACCACCAGCACCTCCAGGGGCTGCCCGTCACGGTGGTGCTGGACGACGCGGTGGACCCGGAGCAGGTGCGGGCGCTGGTGCCGGAGCGCTCCGAGAGCCTGGTGCTGGTCACGGCGCGGGAGCCGCTGGAGCTGCCCGCGGACCTGGGGGCCTGGGTGCACCAGCTGCCGGTGGTGCGGCTGGCGGAGCCGGAGGCGGCCGAGGTGCTGCGGGCCGGGGCGCGGGCGGCGGGCGAGCCCGTACCGGGGCCGGCGGCGGAGGCGGGGCTGCTGGAGCTGGCGGCGGGGCTGCCGCTGGCGCTGCGCGTGCTGGCTCCGCTGGGGGCGGCGCGGGCCTCGGACGGGGTGAGCGGCGGGGGCGGGGTGGGCACGCTGGAGCGGGCCCTGGAGCTGGCCTACGTGCGCCTGCCCGAGGAGCGGCGCCGGCTGCTGCGCCGGCTCACCCTGGCGGGGCGGGCCTCGCTGGGCGCGGCGGCGGCCGCGGCGCTGGCGGACGCGGAGCGGGTGGAGGCCGGGCGGCTGCTGGGCGAGCTGGCGCGGGCGGGCCTGCTGGACCTCGTACGCGGGGAGCGGTACCGGGTGCACGACGCGGTGCGCTCGTACGCGGCGGCGCGGCTGGCGGCGGACGAGGACCGGGCGGAGGCGGCGGCCGCGCACGAGCGGCTGATCCGGGACTACGCGCGGCTGGCGGACGCGGTGATCCGGATGGTCGACGGGAAGATGTCGACCCGGGCGAACCACTTCGGCGGGCACGGTTTCCCGTCGCTGGACGCGGCGCTGCGCTGGCTGGACGACGAGTCGAGCTTCATCACGGCGGCGCTGCGGCAGTCGGAGGGGGTGGACCAGCAGGCGGTGCTGGACCTGCTGGGCGCGCTGTGCGACTTCTGCCTGCTGCGCGGGGACCTGTACCGGCTGGGTGAGATCAACGAGCTGACGCGGGCGGTGGACCAGGGGCGGCTGAACCGCTCGGTGCAGTGGCGCACCGGTATCGCGGCGCGCCAGCTCGGTGAGCTGGACAAGTCGCGGACGACGCTGACCTCGCTGGTGGACCAGTACAAGGAGGCGCGGCAGGAGGCGGGGGCGGCGATGGCGCTGCTGTCGCTGGGCATCACCCTGCACCATCAAGGGAACCTGCCGGAGGCGGCGGCGCGGATCCGGGAGGCGCTGGCGCTCCAGGAGCCGGAGGATCTGGCGGGCGACCGGGCGTGGTCGCTGCACGCGCTGGGCGCGGTCGAGCGGGACCGGGGGCACCTGGCGGAGGCGGTGGCGCTGCTGGAGCGGTCGCTGGCGCTGCACCGGGAGAGCGAGAGCGTGCACGGGGAGGCGTGGGCGCACTTCCAGCTGGGGCAGGTGCACCTGCGGGTGGGCGACGTATCGCGGGCGGAGGAGGGGCTGCTGCTGGCGCTCGGCCTGTACGGGCGGACGCGCGACGACCGGGGTGAGGCGTGGGCGCTGACGCAGCTGGGCCGGGCCCGGGTGATCGCCGGGGATCCGGAGACGGCGCTGCAGCGGCTGCGGGACGCCCTGGCCCGGCACCGGCTGGCGGAGGACGCGCGGGGTGAGGCGTGGACGCTGTACTACCTGGGGCAGGCGCTGGAGGAGGAGGGCGGGCTGGACCGGGCGGTGCGGGAGCTGGAGCGGGCCCGGACGATGTTCTCGCGGATGCGGGACGTGTACGGGCTGGCGCACGCCCGCTACCACTCGGGGCGGGTGACGCGGGACCTGCGGGCGGCGCAGACGGGCAACCTGCGCAATTCCGGGTTCGCCCGGCAGCTGCTGGTGGACGCGCGGGCCGATTTCCGGCGGATCGGGCTGGCTCACGGGGAGGGCTGGACCTGCCTGGAGCTGGCGGTGGTGGACGCGGGGAACGGGCGGGTGCCGCAGGCGCTGGCGCTGTGCGGGGAGGCGGCGGTGCTGTTCGGCTCGTACGGGGACCGGCGCGGGGAGGACTGGGCGCGGTTCCTGCGGTGCACGCTGCTGCCCTACGGGGGGACGGCGGGGGGTGCGGACGCGGCCCGGGCGGAGCTGGCCGGGCTGGCGCAGGGCGCGCACGGGCTGCGGGGGGACCGCCTGGAGGAGTGCGTCGAGGCGTACGGGGCGGTCCTGGCCCGGGGTGTGGACCCGGCGGAGGGCTGGCAGGCCTGGCGCCTGGGCCTGGTCCCGGACCTGCGCGCCCGCGAGGTGATGGGCGTCTCCCTGCCGACGCCGTCGGCATGAGGGACCCCTCACCGGGGCGAGCGTGAGCGGTGCTCACCGGGGCGAGCGCATGCCGGCGGCGTGAGCGCCGCTCACGCGCGCGGGCACCGCTCTTCGACGTGAGCGGTGCTCTCGCCGTGCGGGTGGGTGCGTGCGCGGCAGTGGCCCGCCCCGCCGGGGTGCGGCGGGGCGGGCGCTCGGCCGTGGTGTGCGGTCAGGCCTTGGTGGCGTCGGCGGCCGGGGCCGCCGTCGCGCCGGCCGGCTCCGGGGTCTCCTCGAAGTTCACCCGTCCCATGTGCTTGCTCATCGACTTCATCAGGCCCCACACGCCGAGGGCGAGGGCGGCGAACACGATGAATCCGAGGAGGCCGGGCGTCACCTTGTTCTTGTCGAAGGTGTCGGCGGCCAGCGGAACGAGCTGGGTGACTGCTGCCTGCATAGCGCTCATGGCTACGCATTCTCCCGGATGCCCGCGAAGAGGTCGGACTCGGGGAGGGAAGTGTCGACGAGCGACTTCGCCAGCTCGTACTCCTCCGTCGGCCAGACCTCCTTCTGGATCTCCATCGGGACGCGGAACCAGCCGCCGTCGGGGTCGATCTGCGTGGCGTGCGCGATGAGGGCCTTGTCACGGATCTCGAAGAAGTCCGCGCAGGGCACGTGCGTGGTGAGGGTCCGCTCCTTGCGCTCGAACTCCTTCCACCGCTCCAGCCACTCCCCGTAGGGGGATTCCAGCCCGCGCGCCAGCAGCGCCTCGTGGAGGGCGATGGTGCGCGGCTTGTTGAAGCCCTGGTTGTAGTAGAGCTTCTGCGGCTGGTACGGGGCGCCGTACTCGGCCTCGGGGAACTTGTCGGTGTCGGCCGCGCCGTCGAAGGCCACCATCGTGATCTTGTGGGTCATGATGTGGTCGGGGTGCGGGTAGCCGCCGTTCTCGTCGTACGTGGTGATGACCTGCGGCTTGAACGCGCGGATCTTCTTCACCAGCTCGCCGGCGGCCTCCTCCACGTCCGCGAGGGCGAAGCAGCCCTCCGGCAGCGGGGGCAGCGGGTCGCCCTCGGGCAGGCCGGAGTCCACGTAGCCGAGCCATTCCTGCTCGACGCCGAGGATCTCGCGGGCCTCGTCCATCTCCTTGGCGCGTACCTCGTGGATGTTCTCCTCGATGTACTTGTCGCCCTGGAGCTTGGGGTTCAGTACGGAACCGCGCTCACCGCCGGTGCAGGTCACCACCAGGACGGGCACGCCCTCGGAAACGTACTTGGCCATCGTGGCCGCGCCCTTGCTCGACTCGTCGTCGGGGTGGGCGTGCACGGCCATCAGTCGAAGCTGCTCGGTCAAGACAGGATCCTCTGTGATTCGGCGCGACGGTCAACCTCTATATTGACCGAATCGGGGGACGGAAAATTCCTGGGTGCCTCACCCTCCCCAGCGAGAGGAATCGATCATGAGCGCGGTGCGCGAAGGGCTCCCGGAAGGCCGTTACGGCCGGTCGGCGGACGAGCGTGCGGACCGGAAGCTCAAGGTCGTCGGGTCGGTGCTCGGGGTCGGACTGCTGGCCGTCGTCGGCTGGATCGGCTGGGACTACGTCGGCGGGCAGAGCGTCAGCGCCGAGGTGATCAAGTTCCAGATCGTCTCCGACTCCGAGGTGAAGGTGCACCTGGAGGTCCGCAAGGAGGCCTCGGTCACCGGCGTCTGCACCCTCGACTCGCAGGACCAGGACCACAGCGAGGTCGGCCGCGCGGACTTCACGTTCCCGCAGAAGGCGACGCGCGTGGACGAGGTGGTCACGCTGAAGACCACGGCCCGCGCCACCATGGTCCAGCTGGTCGGCTGCCAGGCGGCGGGCACCGCCCGCTGAACCGGCCGGTGCGACACCCCGCACCCCGCGCCCTCCCCACGCCATGATCACTTCCGCGCCTAGCATGTGCACGCCATCCCCCGTGCCCTGTCCCGCCGACGGAAGAATCCCATGCGCTTCAAGCGGACCCTGACCGCGACCGCAGCCATAGCCTCACTCATCAGCCTCGCCACCGCCTGCGAGGACCCCGCCAAGGCGACCCCGCCCCCCGCGAGCCCGACCGCGACCGCCGCACCGACTGCCGAAGCCTCCGCCAAGGCCTCCCCCGCCGCAGCCGCAGCCGCCGCGCCGGCCACGCTCGCCGAGGCCCAGGCGTACGTACAGAAGTACACCTCCTGCGAGGACCTGAGCACCGGCCCGGCCGACCGCGTGAACCTCGCCGGGTACGCGCCCGTCGGCGCCTGGTCCGTCACCGAGCGCGGCATCTGCTCGGACACGAAGGAACAGGACGAGATCGTCATCTCCATGGTCTCGGACCTGAAGGTCCACCAGCAGGCCTACAAGGACCACATCACGAAGCGGCTCGACGAGGGGTACTGGGACGCCGGCCTCTACGACCCGGTGCTGTACGGCAAGACCTTCACGGTCTCCGCGCAGAAGACCGGAACCAACCTGGCCCTCGTCAGGTCGGACCTGCGCGTGCTGGTCTGCAACCCGGACTTCACCGTGCCCGAGGGCTACAAGAAGGAGAAGGCCCTGGTCGACGGCTGCGTCCTGACCGACTTCGTCAACAGCCGGGACGGCAAGGGCAGCCCCGTCAAGGGCGCGGCCCTGCCGAGCGCGGCCAGTATCGAGGAGCTCCGCAAGCTCGTCAGCCCGAAGACGGTCGACTGCACGGAGATGCTGGTCACCAACGAGCACATCGCGTCCATCGACTACCAGCCGGTCGTCGGCCGCGACGTCCGGGGCGCCGGCATCAAGCAGCGGGCGGTCTGCGGAAAGCTCGGCGGGCCGAGGCCGGCGGACATGAACTGGCTGGACCTCGTCGCCGACATGAAGGCCCTCCAGACCGTGTCCAAGGAGTCACAGCTCGCCGAGGTGGGGCACCAGCGGAGTCTCACCCAGAGCAAGCTGATGGTCGGCACGGACATCGCCGTGGAGAGCAACAACCCGGCCGTCCGCAAGGGGCTCTACAAGCTGGGGTTCCTGCGCGTGGACTGCGAGCCCGCCTTCAGCGCGCCCGCCGGATCCCGGATCCAGAAGGCCCAGGTCGACGGCTGCGTCCTGACCGACTTCGAGCGCCCGACGAGCTGACGGACGACCGCCCGGGGCGTTCACCGCACGCCCCGGGCGGGGTAGGGACGGGGGTGTTCCGTCCTCAGCCACCCGTAGCCCCAGGAGCCCCGCATGTCCCTGTTCATCCCGGATTTCGACGACTCGACAGTGGTCCGCGCCGCCGACGCGGAGGAGATCCACTACGGGCCCGACTCCACCCTGCGGCTGCTGGCCGACAGTTCCGCCGCCGGCGGGTACCTGTCCACGGTGCGCGTGAGCCTGCGCGCCGGCTCCGACGGTGCCCGCCCCCACCACCACGGCCGGTCCGCCGAGATGTTCTACATGATCGACGGGACGGCCCAGCTGCTGGCCGGCGACAAGGTGGTCACCGCCGAGGCCGGCGACCTGGTCGTCGTGCCGCCGGGACAGCAGCACGCCTTCGCCGCCGCGCCCGGGGAGGGCGCCGAGATGCTGGTGGTCATCACCCCGGGGGTGGAGCGGTTCGAGTACTTCCGCCACCTGGAGCGCATCCGGTTCGGGAAGGTGCCGCCGGAGAGCCTGCTGGAGGTCCAGGACCTGTACGACACGTACTTCGGGACCAGCACCGCCTGGGAGGACGCGCGCACCCTCCGCGACCAATGACACACTTCATACACAGGGTGTCCTCCCCCTTTTCTTCCCGAATTGTTAGGCTCGTGGTTTCGCCCGCCGCTGGCGGCTTTGAAGTCCCCTGTACCGACGAGGAGCACCCGTGACCCAGACGAGCGAGAGCGTCACCTGGCTGACCCAGGCGGCGTACGACCAGCTGAAGGCCGAGCTGGACTACCTCTCTGGTCCCGCCCGCACGGAGATCGCCATGAAGATCGCGGCTGCCCGCGAGGAGGGTGACCTGCGCGAGAACGGCGGCTACCACGCGGCCAAGGAGGAGCAGGGCAAGCAGGAGCTCCGCGTCCGCCAGCTCACCCAGCTCCTCGAGAACGCCAAGGTCGGCACCGCCCCCACGACGGCCGAGGGCGAGGTGGCCCCGGGCATGCTCGTGACCATCGCGTTCGACGGCGACGAGGACGACACCCTGGAGTTCCTGCTCGCCTCCCGCGAGTACGCCTCCGACGACTTCGAGACCTACTCCCCGCAGTCCCCGCTGGGCTCGGGCGTGCTGGGCAAGAAGGTCGGCGAGGACGCCCAGTACGAGCTGCCGAACGGCAAGAAGGCCACCGTCAAGGTCATGGCCGTCAAGCCCTTCAACGGCTGAGCCACCCCTTTACGAGGACGACGCGCGAGCCCCCGCCGGACCGGATCCGGCGGGGGCTCGCGCGTGCCCGGGCGGCGCGCCCGGGCACACGCCGCCCGGGCTCAGGCCGTCGCCGAGCGGTACTTGCGGACCGCGAGGGTGCGGAAGAGCACGATGATCAGCAGCGACCACAGGACCGACGCGAGGACCGGGTGCTGCATCGGCCAGGCCGCCGGCACGGGGTAGCCCTCGGGCAGGTTGCCGAAGAGCTCGCGGGCCGCCTGGACGGTCGCGCTGAAGGGGTTCCACTCCGCGATGTGCCGCAGGAACGCCGGCATGTTCTCGGAGGGGACGAAGGCGTTCGAGATGAACGTCAGCGGGAACAGCCAGATCAGCCCGCCGGAGGTGGCCGCCTCCGGGGTGCGCACCGTCAGGCCGATCAGGGCGCCGATCCAGGAGAAGGCGTAGCCGAGCAGGAGCAGCAGGACGAAGCCCGCGAGGACCTTGCCGATGTTCTCGTGGGTGCGCCAGCCGACGATCAGGGCGACGGCCGCCAGGACGACCACGGTCAGCGCGGTCTGGACGAGGTCGGCGAGGGTGCGGCCGGTCAGGACCGCGCCACGGGCCATGGGCAGGGAGCGGAACCGGTCGATCAGGCCCTTGTGCATGTCGTCGGCGATGCCCGCGCCCGCGCCGGCGGTGGCGAAGGTGACGGTCTGGGCGAAGATGCCGGCCATGAGGAACTCGCGGTAGGCGGCCGGTGAGGTGCTGCCGCCGACGGCGATCGAGCCGCCGAAGACGTAGCTGAACAGCACGACGAACATGACCGGCTGGACCAGCCCGAACACGATGACCTCGGGGATCCGGGACATCCGGATCAGATTGCGCCGGGCGATCACCAGGGAGTCGCGGACGCCCTGGACGAGGCCGCCGCGCGGGCGCGGGGCGGCGATCCCGGTTCCGGAGAAGGTGGTGGTCACTTCGCCGCCCCCCTGCCGCTCTCGGCAAGCTCGGCCGCGTGGCCGGTGAGCGAGATGAACACGTCGTCGAGGGTGGGGCGGCGCAGGCCGATGTCGTCGATCTCGATGCCCCGCAGGTCCAGCTCGCGGATGACCTCGGCGAGCAGCTTGGCGCCGCCCTGGACGGGGACGGTCAGCTTGCGGGTGTGCTCCTCGACGGTGGTCCCGCCGCGGCCGAAGCCGGCGAGGACCTCGCGCGCGGGGGTGATGTGCTCGCGGTCGTGGACGACGACCTCGACGCGTTCGCCGCCCGTCTGGGCCTTGAGCTGGTCGGAGGTGCCGCGGGCGATGACCTTGCCGTGGTCGACCACGCAGATGTCGTGGGCGAGGCGGTCGGCCTCCTCCAGGTACTGGGTGGTGAGCAGGAGGGTGGTGCCGCCGGCGACGAGTTCCTCGATGACGTCCCACAGGGCCTGGCGGTTGCGGGGGTCGAGGCCGGTGGTGGGCTCGTCCATGAACATCACCGGCGGGCGGACGACGAGGGCGGCGGCGAGGTCGAGGCGTCTGCGCATGCCGCCGGAGTAGGTCTTGGCGGTGCGGTCGGCGGCCTCGGCGAGGTCGAAGCGCTCCAGGAGCTCGACGGCCCGCGCCTTGGCCGTGCGTCCGCTCATCTGGTAGAGCTGGCCGACCATCCGGAGGTTCTCGCGGCCGGTGAGGTATTCGTCGACGGCGGCGAACTGGCCGGAGAGGCCTATGGAGCGGCGGACCTCGTTGGGGTGCTTGAGGACGTCGATCCCGGCGACGACGGCCCGGCCGCTGTCGGGCCGGAGGAGGGTGGTCAGGACGCGTACGGTCGTGGTCTTGCCCGCGCCGTTCGGGCCGAGGAGGCCCAGCACGGTTCCCTCGGGGACGTCGAGGTCCACGCCGTCCAGTGCCCGTACGTCGCCGAAGGTCTTGACCAGGCCTTCGGCGTAGATGGCGCCTGGCATACGGATTCTCCCAGCGATCAGAGCGATGATTCGGATCGGGGCATGTACTAGGCACAGCGTAGGGGCGCCGGGCAGGGCTCGCGCGGCGCAACGGCACCATATCGCGTCATATCGCGTTCCGCCATGGGGTGGGCGTACGCACGTGTGTTCCGGGCGGGCTCAGCCCATCACCCGGTACCCCGCGCCGTGCAGGGTGCGGGCGACCTCCCTGCAGTGTTCCGGCCCCTTCGTCTCCAGGTGCAGCTCCACCTCCACCTCGGTGAGACCGAGGCGCGGGTCGGTCCGTACGTGGCTGACGTCCAGCACGTTCGCGTCCACCGTCGACAGCACCCCCAGCAGCCCCGCCAGGGCCCCCGGCGCGTCCGCCACCCGCAGCCGCAGCGACAGGTAGCGGCCCGCCGCCGCCATGCCGTGCCGCAGGATCCGCTGGAGCAGCAGCGGGTCGACGTTGCCGCCGGACAGCACCGCCACCACCGGCCCGCCCGCGTACCGCTCGGGCTCGCTCAGCAGCGCGGCCACGGGGGCGCACCCGGCCGGCTCGACGACCAGCTTGGCCCGCTCCAGGCACAGCAGCAGCGCGCTGGACAGGGCGTCCTCCGACACCGTCCGTACGTCGTCCAGCAGTTCCCCGATGATCGCGAACGGGACGTCGCCGGGGCGGCCGACCTTGATGCCGTCGGCCATCGTGACGGGCCGGTCGACCGACACCGGGTGGCCGGCCCGGAGGGAGGGCGGGTACGCGGCCGCGCCCGCCGCCTGCACGCCGATCACCTTCACGTCCGGGCGCAGCGCCTTGACCGCCACCGCGATGCCCGCGGCCAGCCCGCCGCCGCCGACCCCGACGAGGATCGTGCGGACCTCGGGGCACTGCTCCAGGATCTCCAGTCCGACGGTGCCCTGGCCGGCGATGATGTCGCGGTGGTCGAAGGGGTGGATGAACACCGCGCCGGTGCGGTCCGCGTACTCCTGCGCGGCGGCCAGGGACTCGTCGACGACCTGCCCCTCCAGCCGCACCTCGGCCCCGTACTCCTGGGTGGCCGCCACCTTGGGCAGCGGGGCGCCGACCGGCATGAACACGGTGGAGCGGACCCCGAGCAGGGAGGACGCCAGCGCCACGCCCTGGGCGTGGTTGCCGGCGCTCGCGGCGACGACCCCGGCGGCCCGCTGCTCCGGGCGCAGGCCCGCGATGCGCACGTACGCGCCGCGCAGCTTGAAGGAGCCGGTGCGCTGGAGGTTCTCGCACTTGAGGTGGACCGGGGCGCCCACGAGCGAGGTGAGGTGCCGGCTGCCCTCCATGGCGGTCGTCCGGGACACCCCGGACAGCATCTTCTGAGCCCCGCGGACGTCGTCGAGGATCACCTGGGGAACGGGCTGCACGCGGTAGTTCATGCGGCCAGTCTCGCAGCCCGAGGGGGCCCCGGCGCAGGGATGGACGGGGCGTCCGCGCGGCCGTGGGGCAGGGCCCGGGCGGACCCGGGCAGGGGGGCGGAATCTCGCCATGCGGAACGGGCCGGGGGCGGCCGCGCGGACGGGGCGTATCAGTTGTCAAACGCGGCGTACGAGCCGCCGCGAGGCCGCGTACTCTGTCCCCCATCCTTGTCGGCCCCATGCGAAGAGAGCCACGGCCATGCCCTCCATCCCGGCCAGTTCCGACCTGCCCACGGCGGCCGAAGCGCCCGCCGGATCCGGACTCCTGGACGCGCTCCAGCACCAGGTCGCCGTCTTCGCCCGCCGGGCCGAGCAGACCCGCCTCGGCGGGGTCGGCCAGGCCCGCAACTCCATGGACCGCGCCGCGTACCTGCTGCTGAACCGGCTCGACCTCGAAGGCCCGATGGGCGTGAAGGCGCTCGCGGCCGGCATGGGCATCGACTCCTCCACCGTCACCCGGCAGGTGGCCCCGCTGGTCGACGGCGGGCTGGTCAAGCGCACCTCGCACCCCGAGGACGGCCGGGCCGTGGTCCTCGCGCTGTCCCCGCGCGGGCTGGCGCGGCTGGAGGAGGTCCGCTCCTCGCGGCGCGAGCTGATGGCGCGGGTGACGGAGGGCTGGGCGGAGGACGAGCGCGAGGTGTTCACGCGGCTGCTGACCCGTTTCAACGGCTCGCTGTCGGAGCTGATGGCCGCCGGCGCCGAGGGCGGCCCCGCCTCCTGAGACGGCGGTGATCCCGCCGCGTCCCACCCCTTGACCGGGGTGGTGGCGCAGGCCGCACCATGGGGCTGTGGACCGGCGAGCGGGGCGGGACCCGGAGTTCGAGGCCTTCGTCGCGGGCGCGGCGGGGCGGCTCCTGCACGTCGCGGTCCTGCTGACGGCCGAGCCCCCGGCGCAGGCGTACGCCGCGCACCGCGTCCTCGCCGGCGCGCTGGCCCGTACGTACGCGCGCTGGGAGCGGCTGCGCGGTGACGACCCGTACGACCACACCCGCCAGGAGGTCTGCGCCCTGTACGCGCGCACCGCGCGGCGGCTGCCGCCGGGCAGCGGGGTCCTCGCACCGCTGAGCCCGGTGCAGCGGCTGGTGCTGGTGATGCGGGTCTACGAGGGCGTCGCCGAGGAGGTGACGGCCGCGCAGCTGGGGCTGGCGCCGGAGCGGGTCGAGGCCCTGCGCAACCGGGCGGTGGCCGCGCTGCGCGAGACGGCGCGGTCCTCGGCGGGGGCGGCATGAGCGGGTACGACCGTAAGGAAGCCCAGGTCAGGCAGCTGCTGGAGGGGCCGCATCCGGCGGTGCCGGCCGGTCTGGCCCCGGCCGCCGCGGCCCGGGGGCGGCGGCTGCTGCGCCGGCGCCGCGCCCTGCGCCGGCTGGGCTGGGCGGTGCTGTGGGCGGCGGCGGTGGCCTTCGCGGTGTGGGCGGCGCTGGCGCACCCGTGGGTGACGCCGCCGAGTCACGTCTCGCCGCCCCTGGAGGGCTGGTAGGCCCTCCGGGGCGGACGGAGACGACTCAGCCGAGGGCCTGGGTGAGGTCCGCGATGAGGTCGTCGGCGTTCTCGATGCCGACGGACAGGCGGATCAGGTCGGCGGGGACCTCCAGGGCCGAGCCGGCCACCGAGGCGTGGGTCATGCGGCCCGGGTGCTCGATGAGGGACTCGACGCCGCCGAGGGACTCGGCCAGGGTGAAGATCCGGGTGCGGCCGCAGACCGCGACGGCCTCTTCCTCGCCGCCGGCGACCTGGAAGGAGATCATGCCGCCGAAGTTGCGCATCTGCTTGGCGGCGACCTCGTGGCCCGGGTGCTCGGGCAGGCCCGGGTAGAGGACCTTGGTGACCTTCGGGTGGCGCTGGAGCACCTCCACGATCTTCGCCGCGTTCTCCGCGTGCCGGTCCATGCGCACGGCCAGGGTCTTGATGCCGCGCAGCACCACCCAGGAGTCGAAGGGCCCGGCGACCGCGCCCATCGCGTTCTGGTGGTAGGCGAGCTCCTCGCCGAGGGCCTCGTCCGCGGTGACCAGGGCGCCGCCGACGACGTCGGAGTGGCCGCCCATGTACTTGGTCAGCGAGTGCACGACGACGTCGGCGCCGAGCGCGAGGGGCTGCTGGAGGTAGGGGGAGGCGAAGGTGTTGTCGACGACGAGCTTCGCGCCGGCCGTGCGGGCGATGTCCGCGACCATCGCGATGTCGGTGATGCCCAGCAGCGGGTTCGAGGGGGTCTCGACCCAGATGACCTTCGTCTTCGGGGTGAGGGCCGCGCGCACGGACTCGGCGTCGGAGGTGTCGGCGACCGACCACTCCACGCCCCAGCGGGAGACGACCTTGGCGAAGAGGCGGAAGGTGCCGCCGTAGGCGTCGTTGGGGATGACCACGTGGTCGCCCGGGGAGAGCAGCGTGCGCAGCAGGCAGTCCTCGGCGGCGAGCCCGGACGCGAAGGCGAGGCCGCGCCGGCCGCCCTCCAGCGCCGCGAGGTTCTCCTCCAGGGCGGTGCGGGTGGGGTTGCCGCTGCGGCTGTACTCGTAGCCGCCGCGCAGGCCGCCCACACCGTCCTGCTTGTAGGTGGACACCTGGTAGATCGGGGGTACGACCGCGCCGGTCTGCGGGTCCGCCGTGTTGCCCGCGTGGATCGCACGGGTCTCGAAGCTCTGGTGCTCGTGGCTGTCGTGGCTCATGGGGCAGATGCTATGCCCCGCACGCGAATCGTTCCTCTCCTGGCCTGACACGGCGTTGACCCGGAGCTGACCGGGCCGGGGAGGGGAGCGGGGCGGCCTCGCATTCGCGTTCGGCCCGCCCGGTCTGGTTCGCTGGGAGGCATGCAGATTTTGTGGGTCCTGATGACGTTGGCCCTGGCCGGGCTCATGATCTACCGGTTCGTGCGGGTCCGGCGCGGCGGGCTGCGCCTGGTCTCCCCGGGCAGCCCCGACGCCGCCGACCCCGCGGACTACGGGTTCGCGCGGCAGGAGGAGCTGGACGTCCGGGTGCCCGGGCCCGACCGGGACCTGATGGACGCTCTGGGGAACGTCCAGCGCGGCGGCGGGTGGCAGGCCGCCTCCGCCCTGCTGGCCGGGACCCCGAAGGACGGCGAGCTGCGCTGGCAGCGGGTGCAGGCCTTCGGCGGGGCGGCGGCGCTGGACCTCGTACGGCGTCCCGGGGCCGGTGCGCCGTGGCTGAAGGCGTGGCGGCTGGAGGCGGAGAAGGACGCGGGCGGCGCCCAGGTGCACGCGGAGCTGCTGGTGCAGCAGGCCTGGCGGTCCTCGGGCGGGGTGGGCGCGCAGGACCACCGGATCATCCTGGAGGAGGCGCGGGAGGCCTGCCGCAAAGCGGCGCTGCTGGCGCCCGGCGACCCGGTGCCGTTCATCACGGAGCTGGCGGTGGCACGGGGACTGGGCTACGCGGAGGCGGAGTTCGACGCCCTGTGGGCCAAGGTGATCGACGTGGCGCCCGCCCACATGGGCGCCCATCTGGCGGCCCTGCACTACTGGTGCGAGAAGTGGCACGGTTCGCGGGAGAAGGCGGCCGCCTTCGCCGAGGCCGCCGCGGCCCGCGCCCCGCACGGTTCGCTGCTGGCCGCGCTGCCGCTGTTCTCGCTGTACGAGAACCTGCCCGACCAGGTCCTGGTGAGCGACTTCGGCCGGACCGCGGTCGTCTCGCGGGCGGTGGAGGGAGCCCTGTTCGCGGTGCACCAGGCCCGGGCGGACGACCCGATGCTGGCGCACGTACGGCACCTGCTGCTGTGGTTCCTGGTGCGGATGGAGCGCTGGGCGGAGGCGATGGAACAGGTGCGGCACGTCGACGGCTACGTGGGCGCGCTCCCCTGGTCGGCCGCCGAGGACCCGGCGCACGCGTACGCGGTCGTCCGGGCGCTGGCGGTGGCGGGCTACGAGGCGAACGGCGGCTCCCCGGCAACGCTGCCCCACTGATCCGGGGCGCCCGTACGGGAGTTGGGGCGCGGGCGGCGGACGGCGGGCCGGGACGGGTCCGGCGGCCCCGCCGGGCCGCCCGTACCCGCCGGTACCCCCCGCCTCCCGGCCGCCGGCGCCGGGACGTAAGGTGCGCGTAAACATCGCACCAAGTGCGCGTCAAAGGCGCACCATCCCGTGGGGGGAACCCGTCCATATGGGCGCTTCGCTGCGCGCTCTGCGCGCCCTCGTCCTGCTCGCAGGCTTCTACCTGCTGAGCGTCGTCCTGCTCGCCGTCCTCGGACTCGCCGACTGGGCGGCCTTCTCCTGGCTGCACGGCGCGGCCGCCGGAAAGATCGTCATCGGTACCGCGGTCCTCGCCGTCCCGGTCGTGCGCGGCATGTTCATGCTCCGCACCCCCAAGGGCGAGCCCCTGCCCGGCGTCCGCGTCACCGAGGCGCAGGAGCCCGCCCTGTGGCAGGCCGTCCGCGAGATCGCCGAGCAGGTCGGCACCCGCGCGCCCGACGAGATCGTGCTGATCGACGAGGTCAACGCCGCCGTCTCCGAGGACGCGGAGTTCCTCGGCCTGCGGTCCGGCACCCGCCGCCTCTACCTCGGGCTGCCCCTCATGACCGGCCTGGACGAGATGCAGCTGCGCGCCGTCCTCGCCCACGAGATGGGCCACTACGCCAATTTCGACACCCGCCTCACCCCGCTCATCGCCCGCGGCCGCGCGCAACTGGTGCGCACCATCACCCACTTCCACGAGCGCGCCGACAACACCGAGGCCAAGGAGCGCGCCCGGCAGGAGAAGCGCGCCGAGAAGCGGATCGCCCAGGGCAAGAAGGCCAAGGAGATCGACACCGACGGCGCGGGCGTCTCGTACCGCGCCATGGCGAAGATCTACACCGGGTACGCCCACTTCTACATGCGCGCCACCCTGTCCTCCTCGCGCCGCCAGGAACTCGCCGCCGACCTCGCCTCGGTCCGCGTCGCCGGCCGTGACTCCGCCGCCTCCGCGCTGCGCGAGCTCAACGCCCTCGACTCGGCGCACGGCTTCTACATGCGCTCGTACGCCACCCTCGGCGTCGGCGCCGGCCTGCTGCCCGGCCCCGGCGAGGTCTTCGGCGGGCTGCGCCACCTCCTCGACGCCCGTGCGGACGAGCTGGAGGACCTGCGCCGCGAGCTGTCCACCGAGCCCGCCTCCCCGTACGACTCCCACCCCGCGCTCGCCGACCGCGTGGCCCGCATCGAGGCCCTGCCCGACGACGGCCGCGCCGGCCAGGCGGCCCGCCCGGCGCTGGAGCTGCTCTCCTCCCCGCAGGAGGCGCTGGCCGCGCTGGAGCAGGTCGTCCTCACCCCGGAGGCCCTGGCGCTCACCCGGGTGGACTGGGACGAGCTCGTCCACCGGTCGATGACCACCTACGCGGGCCGGGGCGCCGAGGAGATCCGCGAGGCCCTCACCGCCGAAGGCGCGGGCCCCGGCCTGGACGCCCTGCTGGACGCCGTCGACGCCGACCCGGCGGTGCGCTGGCGGATCGCCGACCGCTTCCCGAAGTCCGAGGAGGCGCGGGCCGCGACCGGCCGCACCGCCCGCGAGTTCGCCCGCCCGGTCGTCCGGCGCGCCGTCGAACGGCTGGTCACCGTCGAACTGCTCGCCCGCGGCGCCGCCCGCTGGGAGCTGTCCTGGTCGGACGCGGCCGCCCTGTCCTACCCCGTGCCCGGTTTCGCGGACGAGCTCGGCCCCGCCCTCGACGCGGCCGTCGCCGACCAGCCCGACACCGGACCGCTGCGCAAGCTGGTGCTCGCCCCGTGACCGTCGTCCTCGCCGTGCTCGGCATCCTGCTGTCGGCCGTCGTCTGCTGGGTGCTGCGCGGGGTGTTCCTCATCCGCAAGGCCAGGCGCCTCGAAGCCGAGATCGGCGTTCTGGACGCGCGGACCGAGGCCGCCCGGAGCGACGAGCGGGCCCGCAAGGCGGCCGCCGCCGTCGCCCAGGGCTTCGTCGCGGAGGCCGGCCTCGACACCGACCACCCGGCGCCGGTCCCCGCCGAGCGCCTCACCGTCCTCGAAGCCGCCCGCTCGGGCGACTGGGAGGCCGCCGCCGCGTACGTCGAGGCCGCCGGACAGGACTGGCAGGAGCGGCTGGAGCGGGTGCGCGCCCTGGCCGAGGCCGCCGCGGAGGACGACGCCTGGCTGCTGGCCTGGCGCGCGGCCCGGCCCGCGGACCCCACCGCGGCGCTGGTCCACGCCGACACCGGCGTGATGGTGGCCTGGAACGTGCGCGGCAGCCGGTCCGGCAGCAGCACCACGCAGGAGCAGTTCCGCCTCTTCCGCGGGCTGCTCACCAAGGCCCGGGCCGACGCGCACGAGGCGCAGGGGCTGGCCGGCCCCGCGGACCCCTGCCCGTACGTCGTCGAGCAGGCCATCGCCATGGGCCTGGGCTACTCGCACGAGGAATACCGGCGGCTGGAGGAGCGGATCACCGAGCGCGCCCCGCGCCTGCTGTGGTCGCACCTCGCGGGCCTGCAGTACTGGTGCGCGAAGTGGCGGGGCTCGCACGAGCTGGCCATGGAGTACGCCCGCGCGTCGGCGGCCGCCGGGAAGCCGGGCGACCTGCTGACCCTGATCCCGCTCATGGCGTACTTCGAGCAGGAGACGCGGGAGGCCGACCTCCTGCCGGAGACGTACTACAAGGAGCCGGAGATCGTCGCCGCCGTGGACGCGGCGCTCGCGGACCTGGCCGCCGCCGGCCACGCGCACCCCGGCACCCCCCTGATCCGGCACATGCTGGCCCACCTGCTGTTCTGGCAGGACCGGGACGCGGAGGCGGTCGAGCAGTTCCGCCACGTCGACGGGTACATCGGCGCCGTGCCGTGGACGTACGCCGACGAGCCGAAGCGGCGCTACCTGTACGCCCGCGACTGGGCGGTGGACGTGACGACGCCGGACGCGTGACCGCCGGGGCGGGCGGGGAGGGAATCCCCGCCCGCCCCCGTCCGTTGTCCCTCCCACAAGGAGGGAATTCCATGTTCTCGTACCGCCGCACGCCCGAGCTCCCCACCCGCGAGGAGGCCCTCGAGGGCCGCCCGGAGGCGCAGTTCTCGCTGCCCGAGCGCCACACCGTCCTCGGCAACCCCCTCGCCGGCCCCTACCCGGAGGGCCTGGAGGTGGCCGACTTCGGCCTGGGCTGCTTCTGGGGCGCGGAGCGCAAGTTCTGGCAGACCCCCGGGGTGTGGACCACCCTGGCCGGCTACCAGGGCGGTTACACGCGGAACCCGTCGTACGACGAGGTCTGCTCCGGCCAGACGGGCCACACGGAGGTGGTCCGGGTGGTCTTCGACCCGGCCGTCGTCTCCTACGAGACCCTGCTGAAGCTGTTCTGGGAGTCCCACGACCCCACCCAGGGCTTCCGCCAGGGCAACGACGTCGGCACCCAGTACCGCTCGGCGGTCTACACCCACTCCCCCGCCCACCAGAAGGCCGCCGAGGCCTCCCGGGACGCCTACCAGCGCGTCCTCACGTCCTCGGGCCACGGCGCGATCACCACCGCCGTCCTCCCGGCGGAAGACCGACCCTTCTGGCCGGCGGAGCCCTACCACCAGCAGTACCTGGACAAGAACCCCGGCGGCTACTGCGGCATCGGCGGCACGGGCGTCTCCTGCCCGATCGGCGTCGCCCCGGCACCGGGCGCCTGACCGCCCCGGGCTCCGGCCCCGCCCCCTCCCCGGCCGGCAGGACACGGCGCCTGCCGGGGCCGGGGGTGGCGTCCGCGGATCAGATGGTCGAGGCGTCGATCACGAAGCGGTAGCGGACGTCGCTGGCCAGGACCCGCTCGTAGGCCTCGTTGATCTGCTCGGCGCCGATCACCTCGATCTCCGAGCCCAGGCCGTGCTCGGCGCAGAAGTCGAGCATCTCCTGGGTCTCGGCGATGCCGCCGATCATGGAGCCGGCCAGCGTCTTGTTGCCGCCGATGACCGAGAACAGGTTCAGCTCCACCGGCTCCTCCGGCGCGCCCACGTTCACCAGCGCGCCGCCGACCCGCAGCAGGGACAGGTACCGGTCCAGGCCCAGCGGGGCCGAGACCGTGGACAGGATCAGGTCGAAGCGGCCCCTCAGCTCCTCGAACGTGGCCTCGTCGGCGGTCGCGTAGTAGTGGTCGGCGCCCAGCCGCAGGCCGTCCTCCTTCTTGCGCAGGGACTGCGACAGGACGGTCACCTCCGCGCCCAGCGCGTGCGCGATCTTCACGCCCATGTGCCCGAGGCCGCCCAGGCCGACGACCGCGACCTTCTTGCCCGGCCCCGCCCCCCAGTGCTTCAGCGGGGAGTACAGGGTGATGCCGGCGCACAGCAGCGGCGCGGCCACGTCGAGGGACAGGCCCTCGGGGATGCGGACGGCGTAGTTCTCGTCCACGACCAGGTGCGTGGAGTAGCCGCCGTACGTGGGCTCACCGTCCCGGCCGAGCGCGTTGTACGTGCCGGTCATGCCCCGCACGCAGTGCTGCTCCTGCCCGGCCAGGCAGTACTCGCACTCCCGGCAGCTGTCGACCATGCAGCCGACGCCGACCTGGTCGCCGACTGCGAACCGCGACACGCCCGCACCGACCTCGGCCACCACACCGGCGATCTCGTGGCCCGGGACCATGGGGAAGATGCCTTCGCCCCAGCCGTCACGGGCCTGGTGGATGTCGGAATGGCAGATGCCCGCGTACTTGATCTCGATGAGGACGTCGTGCTCGCCGACCGGACGGCGCGGAACGGTCGTGCGCTCCAGCGGCGCCTTGGGGGCGGGGGCCGCGTAGGCGGCTACCTGGGTGACGGACATGGGGTGCTCTCCTCGGACGGACGAGGACGCCCGGGCCTGCCGGAAGGGCCGGCCGGGGCGTCCGTACTGCGATGGGCTCCACGATGCCCCGCCGCGCCGCGGCCACCCAGCCCCCTGCTGAACCTAGGACTGCCGGACCTACCCCTGAGGGGGTCAGGCTGAGCCCCGCGCCGCGCCCTCCCGCCACGGATACTGGCGCTATGGACCCCCACCACCTGGACCAACGAGCCGAACTGGGCGACTTCCTCCGCACCTGCCGCGCCCGGCTGCGCCCCGAGGACGTGGGCCTGCCCGACTACGGGCGCCGCCGGGTCCCGGGGCTGCGCCGGGAGGAGCTGGCGCAGCTGGCCGGGGTGTCGGTGGCGTACTACACGCGCCTGGAGCAGGGCCACGGCCACAACGTCTCCGCGGAGGTCCTGGACGCCGTCGCACGGGCGCTGCGCCTGGGCGACACGGAGACGGCGCACCTCAACCACCTGGCGAGCCCGCGCACCCGCAAGCAGGGCCGCACCCGGCGCCCCCAGCGGGTCCGCCCGGAGCTGCGCACGCTGCTGGACGCCATGGAGGGCGTACCGGCGTACCTGGTGGGGCGGCGCCAGGACGTGATCGGCTGGAACCGGCTGGCGGCGGCGGTCTTCGGGGACTTCGCCGCGCACCCCGCGGCGGAGCGCAACCTGGTGCGGCTGGTGTTCCTCGACCCGGCGACGGCGGAGCTCTACGCGGACTGGGAGTGCCGGGCCTGCGAGGTCGTCAGCAACCTGCGCCTGTACGCCGGCCAGCATCCCGACGACGAGCAGCTGACGGCGCTGGTCGGGGAGTTGTCGGTGAAGAACGAGGAGTTCCGGCGGCTGTGGGCGGCGCACACGGTGGCCGACAAGACGCACGGGTTGAAGCGGCTGCGGCACCCGCTGGTGGGCGAGCTGGAGCTGGCCTTCGAGACGCTGACGCTGCCCGACGACCCGGCGCAGTTCCTGGTCACCTTCCACGCCGAGCCGGGCTCCCCGTCGGCGGACGCCCTGCGCCTGCTGTCGTCGTGGACGGCCCCCATGGCCCCGGCGGCCGTGCCCTCGAACCCGAACCCGGCCCCGGCCCCTGCCCCGGCCTCGTCCGCGTCCGCGGAGGAGCGGGCCTGAACGCGAAACGGCGGGGAGCCAGAGGGCTCCCCGCCGTTTCCGTACCTCGGGTCAGGCCACGTCACTCACGTCCCATCACGCGGACGGGCCGGCCTTCCACTCCGCCCAGCTCATGTTCCAGCCGTTGAGGCCGTTGTCCGGCTTGATGGTCTTGTCCGGGGAGTTCACCACGGTGACCACGTCGCCGATGAGCGAGTTCTCGTAGAACCAGGCACCGGCGGTGTCCGGGTCGTTGGCGCCCTTGGAGTCGTTGAGACCGACACAGCCGTGGCTGGTGTTCACGCTGCCGAAGATCGAGTCGGCGCCCCAGTAGTTGCCGTGGATGAACGTGCCCGACGTGGACAGCCGCATCGCGTGCGGGACGTCCTTGATGTCGTACTCGCCCTTGCCCTCGCTGTTCTTGAAGCCGACGGTGGAGCCGTCCATCCGGGTCTCCTTGAACTTCTCGGAGATCACCATCTGACCGTTGTAGGTCGGGTTCTCCGGGGAGCCCGCCGAGATCGGGATGGTCTTGAGGACCTGCCCGTCGCGGGTGACCGTCATCTTCTTGGTCTTCGTGTCGACCGTGGAGACCTGGCTCCGGCCGATCTTGAAGGTGACCGTCTTGTTCTGCACGCCCTGGATGCCGGGCGCGCCCTGCACGCCCTGGAGCGCCAGCTTCAGGGTGACGGTGGAGTTCGCCTTCCAGTACTCCTCCGGACGGAAGTCCAGGCGCTGGTTGCCGAACCAGTGGCCGACGACCTCCTGGCCGCTGCTGGAGCTGACCGTGATGGCCGCCTGGACGGCCTTCATGTCCTTGATCGGCTTGTTGAAGTTGATCGAGACCGGCATGCCCACGCCGACCGTCTGACCCTCTTCCGGCGTGTAGTCGCCGATGAAGCTGTTCTCGGGCGACAGGGTGGTGAAGGAGGCGTTCTCGTGCGCCTCGCGCCCGGACGCGTCCTTCGCCGTCGCCGACAGGGCGTACTTCGTGGAACGCTTCAGCGCGGCGTCGGGCTTCCAGCTCTTGCCGTCGGCCGCGATCTTGCCTTCCACGGCCGCACCGTCCGAGCTCTTCAACTCGACCTTGGTGAGCGTGCCGTCGCTGACCGTGACGCTCGCTCCGTCGGTCGTGGCTATGTTGGTGGCGCCGTCCTTCGGCGTGATCGCTATCTTCGCCTTGGAGGCGTCCTTCGCCGCCGCCGCGTCGACATCGGCCTGGGACTTGGCCGAGCCCCCGCCCTGAGACTTGTCGTCACCCCCGTCATTGCAGGCCGAAAGCATCAGTACGCCGCCGAGCACGGCGGACACGGCCACCAGGGACCTTCGCCGCCGCTTGCTGTACGTCCTCACACGTCACTCCATCGTTGCCGGAAACCCCGAGGCTGCATTCCCGGGATCGGGCCGGGCAGGGGACATCGCCCCCTGCACGTCCTGACAACGCGTGAACGACGCGGTTCGGTTCCACACTCCGTTCGAATGTGTGCAACCCCACGGTCAGGCGTTGTCGGCCTCTTCTTCGAAGTCCCCATCTTCCTCGCCCAGGTCCCACTCCAGGGACTCGGGGTCGTATTCGACGGGTTCACTGCTCCAGGAGGCCTGGGCCAGCTCCACGCCGGCGAGCTCCGCGACCAGGTCGGTCGGGTCGACGAGGTAGGCCAGGGCCTCGGATTCGTCTTCCCGCACCGCGGACTCGGCGTGGCCGCGTTCCTCGTCCGGCATGAACTCGTCGGCCTTGATGTGGGCGAGGGCGGCGCCGATGAGGGCATCGGAATCCGACACCTCCAGCACCAGATCCACCCGAAGCCGGACGTAACGTGATGTCTCAGAAGGGTTCATACGACGGAGAGTAAGCCCGCGACAGCCTCGACTTTCCCGCGACCCGCCCCTTTCACTAGCATCTGCGCACACGGCCAATTCGCTGCTTCCGCAAGGGGGATCGCCCCGTGTCCGCACGCCGACCGCTGCTCACCGCTCTCGGAGCGACCACCCTTCTCGCCGCCCTCTGGTTCGTCCCGTCGGCCAACGCCACCGCCCCGACCCCCGAGACCTCCTCCGGAACCCCCGCCGCCGCCAACACGGGCACGGTGACGGTCACGGGCGAGGACGGGGCCGGGAGTACGGGCGGGGGCACGGAAGACGACGCCCTCACCCCGGAGGCGCACCCCGCCACGGTCACGGTGCTCTCCCTGGCCGACACGGGCAGCGTCGACACCACCCCGTACGTCCTGGGCGGCACCTTGTGCCTGGGCCTGGGAGCCGGCTTCGTCACGTTCTCGGTCCGCCGCTCACGGGTGGGCTAGGGCCTGTCGGTCCCCGTGGCTCGCCACCCCGCCTCGCGGGGGAAAAGGGCGAGGCCGCGCCCCGGGACGCCCCGGGAACGCGGCCTGTGGCCTTGGCGGGTGGCTACGCCAGCGGGCCCGTCACCGGCTCGACCGCCGCCACCAGGGCGCCCGCGCGGACGAAGGCGTCGGCCGCCGCGAGGTCCGGGGCCAGGAAGCGGTCCGGGCCGGGGCCCTGGACGCCCGCCGCGCGGACCGCCGCGAGGGCGGCCTGGCTGGCCGGGGCCGGGGTGAGGCCGTGGCGCAGCTCCAGGGCGCGGGTGGCCGCGTACAGCTCGATGGCGATGATGCGGGTCAGGTTGTCGACCGCGGTGCGCAGCTTGCGC
This sequence comes from Streptomyces sp. NPDC032091, assembly GCF_055580265.1. NCBI lineage: Bacteria > Bacillati > Actinomycetota > Actinomycetes > Kitasatosporales > Streptomycetaceae > Streptomyces > Streptomyces sp. NPDC032091. The sequence goes on from NZ_JBVILR010000034.1 coordinate 56,784, forward strand.
GCCGCCGACCAGCCCATGGAGACGTGGTCCTCCTGCATGGCGGAGGACGGGATGGAGTCGGCCGAGGCCGGGACGGCGAGCCGCTTCATCTCGCTGACCAGGGCGGCCTGCGTGTACTGGGCGATCATCAGGCCGGAGTCGACGCCGGCGTCGTCCGCGAGGAACGGCGGCAGGCCGTGGCTGCGGTTCTTGTCGAGGAGGCGGTCGGTGCGCCGTTCGGCGATCGAGCCGAGGTCCGCGGCGGCGATGGCCAGGAAGTCCAGGACGTAGGCCACGGGCGCGCCGTGGAAGTTGCCGTTGGACTCGACGCGGCCGTCGGGCAGGACGACCGGGTTGTCGACGGCGGAGGCCAGCTCGCGGGAGGCGACGAGGGCGGCGTGCGCGATGGTGTCGCGGCCGGCGCCGGCGACCTGGGGGGCGCAGCGCACGGAGTAGGCGTCCTGCACGCGCGGCGCGGACTCCTCCTGGAAGTGCCCGGTGAGCCCGGAACCCTTGAGGACGGCGGCCATGTTGGCGGCGGCGGCGCCCTGGCCGGGGTGGGGGCGGATGGCGTGGAGCTCGGGCGCGAGGACCTTCTCCGAGCCGAGCAGCGCCTCCAGGGTGAGGGCGGCGGTGATGTCGGCGGAGGTGTACAGGGTCCGCAGGTCGGCGAGGGCCATGACCAGCATGCCGAGCATGCCGTCGGTGCCGTTGAGGAGGGCGAGGCCCTCCTTCTCGCGGAGCTCGACGGGCTCGATGCCGTGCTCGGCGAGGAGTTCGCCGGCCGGGCGGACGGTGCCGTCGGGGCCCTCGGCGTCGCCTTCGCCCATGAGCGCGAGGGCGCAGTGGGAGAGGGGCGCGAGGTCGCCGGAGCAGCCGAGGGATCCGTACTCGTGGACGACGGGGGTGATGCCGGCGTTGAGCAGGTCGGCCATGGTCTGGGCGACCGAGGGCCGGACGCCGGTGTGACCGGAGGCCACCGTCTTCAGGCGCAGGAACATCAGGGCGCGGACGACCTCGCGCTCGACGCGCGGGCCCATGCCGGCGGCGTGCGAGCGGACGATGTTGCGCTGGAGCTGCGCGCGCAGCTCGGGGCTGATGTGCCGGGAGGCGAGGGCGCCGAAGCCGGTCGAGACGCCGTAGACGGGCTCGGGCTTGGCGGCGAGCGCGTCGACGATCTCGCGGGCGCGGCCGAGGGCGTCCAGCGCCTCGCCGGACAGCTCGACCCGCGCGTTGCCTCGGGCGACGGCGATGACGTCCTCGGCGGTGGTCCCGGAGGTCCCCACCACGACAGTGTGCATATCCATATTCAGCACCCTACGGACTGAATCCCTTCATGTCACTAGCTGAGAATGTCACGATCGGGTCCGCCGATTACCCCTTACGGATCAACCTCACCGGCAGCACCCGCCCCACCTGCGCCTCCGCCGCCTACGGCCGCCCGCGGAACCGCCGCCGCTCCCCCGGCGCCTCCCGCGCCGCGGCGTCGGCCAGCCGCACCACCGCCGTGTCGCGCCCCGCGACCACCGGGCCCACCGACCGGGCCGCCTTCGCCTTGTACTGCGCCGCGTCGGCCAGCCGGAACAGCCGCCGGGAGGACTTCACCGCCCCGATCGGATCCCCGGTGGAGGCCACCCCGCAGGCCACGCCCTCCCCCAGCTCCAGCGCGGCGGCCCGTACACACACCTCCTCGGTGACCCGCACCACCTCGTCCGCCGACGGGCCGACGCTGACCAGGCAGAACTCGTCCCCGCCCAGCCGCGCCACCAGCGCGCCCGCCAGCATGGCCCCGCACAGGCTGAGCACCGAGCCGAAACGTTCCAGCAGCCGGTCGCCCGTCGCGTGCCCGAGGGTGTCGTTGACCTTCTTGAGGCCGTTGAGGTCGCAGACCACCAGGCTGACCACCGCCCCCGTGCGCCGGTGCTCCTCCAGCGCCTCGTCGAGCCGCATGTCCACCGCCCGCCGGTTGGCCAGGCCGGTCAGCGGGTCGGTGAAGGCGAGGCGCCGGGCCTCCTCCAGGCGTTCGTTCTGCGCGAGCCCGGCCGCCACGACGGCCGCCAGGACGGTCGCGAACTCCGCGTCGGTGTCGTCAAAGCCGGGGAGCCCCTCGTTCCGGGCGACGTACAGCTCCCCCCAGGCGCGCCCGCTGAGCACGATCGGCGCGACCACGCACGTCCCGCGCCCACGCGCCTTCAGGGCCACGCTGCGGCGCCCCGGCCGGCCGCCGTCGGCGCTGTCGACCCAGGCGTGCGGCCCGCCGCCGCCGACCCAGCGCTCGTGCAGGAACTCGGTGATCTCCGGGAAGTCGTGCACCGGGTAGGACTCGTCCTCGGGGAACTCCTCCTCCCCGGACCGCAGCTCCCCCTCGTTCACCAGGACCCGCAGCCGCCCCCGCTCCCGCTCCCAGGCGGAGATGGCCGCGAAGGACCCGTCCATCGCCAGCCGGGCCCCCCGGGCCGCGGCCCGGACACTGTCCCGCGGCGCGCAGGCCGCCGCCATGGCCTGCGCGAGGCCCACGACGGCCCGAAGCCGTCCGTCAACTCCCATCACCCCAGATTAGGGAGCTTTATCCGATTAAGTGAGGGATGGCGCGAGTTTGGGTGAACCCGAAACCACATCACGCGCCCGTCGCCGGGCGCCGAGCGGTGCGGCGACCGCCCCTACCGCCCCGGCCACTGCGGCTTGCGCTTCTCGTTGAACGCCGCCACACCCTCCGCCCGGTCGCCCGAGAAGGCCACCGTCCGCCAGGCCGCGTCCTCGATCTCCAGCCCGGCCGCCAGGTCCATCCCGTGCCCCAGCCGCAGCGCCCGCTTGGCCGCGCGCAGCCCGACCGGGGAGTTCGCCGCCATCGCCGCCGCCAGCTCCAGCGCCCGCGCCCGGTCCGCGCCGGCCGGGGCCACCTCGTCCACCAGCCCCAGGGACAGCGCCTCGGGCGCCTCCACCCGGCGGGCCGTGAAGATCAGCTCGGCGGCCCGCGCCGCACCGACCCGGCGCGGCAGCAGCTGCGTACCGCCACCGCCGGGAATCACGCCGACCGACACCTCGGGCAGCCCCACGACCGCCGTCTCGTCGGCCACGATCACGTCGCAGGCCAGCGCCAGCTCGAAGCCGCCGCCCAGGGCGAAGCCGTGCACCGCCGCGACCGTCGGCATCGGCAGCTCCAGCACGCCCCCGTACGCACCCCGGGTGGTCGGCCGCTGCCGCACCAGCTCGGCGTCGGAGAAGGAGTTGCGCTCCTTGAGGTCCGCGCCCACGCAGAAGGCCCGCTCGTGCGTGGAGGACAGGACGACGACCCGTACGCCGGGATCGGCCGCGAGCGCGTCACAGGCGGCGGAGATCGAGCGCGCCATCTCCGTCGAGACGGCGTTCATCGCCTTGGGCCGGTCCAGCACCAGCTCCGCGACCACCCCGTCGTCACCGTGCCGCCGCACCGCCACGAACTCCCCGAACCGGACTTCGCTCCCGCCCACGGCACACACTCCCCGGAAAAGTTAACGAACGTTACCCGGGGATCTTAGGCGTCCGCCGCGTCAACGACCAGGGCTCCACGACACCCAGTCCGCGCACCGGCCGCTGCCACATCGGCTGGAGCGCGAAACGGTACGAGCCGCCGCCCTCCTCGTTCTCGGCGTCCTTCTCGGACTTCGGCGCGGCCCCCGTCCGGCCCAGCTCCTCGGCCATCGCGCCGTCCACCAGCACCGCGTCCTTCGGCGCTATGGAGGTCAGCCGGCTGGCCAGGTTCACCGTCGTCCCGAAGACGTCGCCCATCCGGGTCGTCACCGTCCCGAACGCGATGCCCACGCGCAGCTCCGGCATCTGCGCGTCCGCCTCCATCGTCTCGATCAGCCGCAGCGCGATCTCCGCCGCCGTCGCCGCGTCGTCGGCGGCGTACAGCACCTCGTCGCCGAGCGTCTTGATCAGCCGGCCGCCGTGCGCCGCGACCAGGTCCGCCGCCGTCGTCTCGAAGGACTCGACCAGCTCGCCGAGCTCCTCCTCCTCCAGCCGGCGGGTGAGCCGGGTGAAGCCCACCAGGTCGGCGAAGCCCACCGCGAGCCGCCGGTCGACCATCTCCTCGTCGTCCGCGACCTGCACCACCCGGCCCGTGGCCGCCGCCAGCTGGCGCCGCCACACGTAGACGAGGAACTCCTCCAGCTCCGGCAGCAGCAGCTCGACCAGCGGGTACGTGACCTCCGTACGGGTCATCCCCGGCTCCGGCGGCTCCGTCAGCCCCTCCAGGAAGGAGTCGATCTGCCATTCCGCCAGCCGCGCCGTGGTCTGCCCGGTGGAACGCGCCACCTGCACCGCCATCGGCTCGCTCAGCAGCCCGGCCTCCACCAGACCCGCGAGCCGCCGCAGCGCCAGGACGTCCGCCTCCGTCAGGGCGCGGGCCTGCCCGATGTCCGCGAAGCCCATGGCCCGCCAGAAGCGGGAGGCGAGCTCCATCGAGACACCGGCGCTGCGGGCCGCCTGGAAGGGGGTGTAGCGCCGCTCGGCGCCCAGGATGAGCTGCTCCAGCCGGATGGCGAGCGGATCGGCCGTGGGCTGCGCCGCGTGGTCGACCTCGTGGAAGGGGGTGTGCTGGTCCCGCCCGATCGGCGTACCGGGGTTGCCCGCGGAGCCGGAGGGGGACGCGCTGGACGTTGAGTCGCCGACGGTCAAGGGCCGCCTCCTGTCCATTCCGTGCGCATTCCCGGGAGCCCGATCGGGATCGCCTAAACCATACGGCAGGTGTGCCGTAGCTCACTCACCCCTCTTTTGGGAGGCTCCTCGCCTCCGGGGCGCCGGAGCCCGGCCCACGGGCGCGTCCCGTCGGATCGAAGCCCCGTGCCCGCTTCGGCCGGACAGGGGACGCGCGCGGCCGGGCCCCCATGACCCAGGGTCTACCTCACCTGTCGCAGGTGCACCACGTCGCCCGCGCCGACCGCCACCCGCTCCCCCTCGGCGGTCCGGATCACCAGGTGCCCGTCGGTGTCCAGCGCCTCGGCCGTCCCGGTGAGCTCCCGGCCCCCCGGCAGGTCGGCCCGGACGTGCCGGCCGAGCGTGGCGCAGCCCGCCGCGTACGTCTCCTGGAGCCCGCTGTCCCCCGGGTCGCCGGCGGCGTCGCGCCAGCGCCCGTACCACTCCTCCAGGGACCGCAGCACGGCCTTCAACAGCGGTTCCCGGTCCGTGACCGTGGCCTTCGCGAGGCTCAGGGAGCCCGCCTGCGGTACGGGGAGCTCGTCCTCGGTGAGGGTCACGTTGAGGCCGATCCCGATGACCACCCCGTCGCCCACCCGCTCGGCGAGGATCCCGCCGGCCTTGCGCTCCTCGCCCTCGACCGTCACCAGCAGGTCGTTGGGCCACTTGAGCAGCGTGTCCACGCCCGCCGCCCGTGACAGCCCGGTCGCGGTGGCCACGCCGGCGAGCAGGGTCAGCCACGCCCACCGCTCCTCGGGCACGCCCGGCCCCGGCTTGAGCAGCACGGAGAAGAACAGCCCCGACCGCGCCGGCGCGACCCAGCTCCGGTCGAGCCGCCCCCGTCCGGCGGTCTGCTCCTCGGCCACCAGCACGGCCCCCTCGGGCAGCTCGGCGGCCCGCGCGGCGAGATCGGTGTTGGTGGACCCGGTGGAAGGAACGACCTCAAGCGAGGCCCACAGCCCACCCCCGGCGACGAGGGCCCTGTGCAGTGCTGCCGCATTGAGCGGGGGCCGGTCCAGGCTCGACCAGCGTCCGGCTCCCGCAGCGGCTGAAGCGTCTGATGCCATGAGCAATTCCTTCGGTCGCCGTACGTGATCCCTTGACCCGGGATTGTGTTCGGATCGTGACCGACCTTAGCTTCCGGGCCGTGGGGAACTCCGCAGTGAAGAGGGCATTCAAGTTCCGTTTCTACCCGGACGCCGACCAGTCGGCCGAGCTGTCACGAACCTTCGGGTGCGTGCGCAAGGTGTACAACCTCGCCCTCGCCGCCCGCAGCGAGGCCTGGGCACGGCGGGAACGCATCGGGTACGACCAGACCTCGTCGATGCTCACGCGTTGGAAGCGGACGCAGGAACTCGCCTACCTGGGAGAGGTGTCCTGCGTTCCCCTGCAGCAGGCCCTGCGGCATCTGCACAGCGCCTTCGCCGCCTTCTGGGCCAAGCGGGCCCGGTACCCGCGCCACAAGTCCAAGCGGAGGTCCCGGGCAAGCGCCGAGTACACCCGCTCCGCCTTCCGCTTCCGGGACGGGCAGCTGACACTGGCCAAAATGACGGCTCCGTTGGCCGTCGTCTGGTCCCGCCCGCTGCCCGAGGCCGCAGAGCCGACCACCGTCACCGTCTCCCGCGACCCCGCCGGCCGCTGGTTCGTCTCGATGCTGTTCGACTCCGCACCCACCCCGATGCCGGCAGCGACGGCGGCGGTCGGGATCGATGTCGGGCTGACGGCGCTCGTCACGCTCTCCACCGGCGAGAAGGTGCCCGACCCGAAGCACGAACGCAGGGACCGGGAGCGGCTGGCCCGCGCACAGCGGGCCCTGTCGCGGAAGGACAAGGGCTCGGCGAACAGGGCCAAGGCCCGCCTCCGCGTAGCGCGGATCCACGCCCGGATCGCGGACCGGCGCCGCGACCACCTGCACCGACTGACGACTCGGCTCGTGCGCGACAACCAAACGCTCGTGATCGAGGACATCACCGTCCGCAACCTGCTCAAGAACCGTCGCCTGGCCCGTGCCATCAGTGGCGCGGCCTGGCGGGAGCTGCGGGCGATGCTGGAGTACAAGGCGGCCTGGTACGGCCGCACCCTGATCATCGTCGACCGGTGGTTTCCCAGCTCCAAGCTCTGCTCGGTCTGCGGTGCGCTCGCCGCCGAGATGCCCCTGGACGTCCGCGCATGGACGTGTACGGGCTGTGGGACCACCCACGACCGGGACGGGAACGCAGCCGTCAACCTCCTGGCCGCCGGGCTGGCGGTCATCGCCTGTGGAGCGGGCGTAAGACCCCGCCGGGATCCCTCCCGGCCGGGGCGGCGCGCGGTGAAGCAGGAAGCCCCCACCCGCGAGGGTGCACCGTCTCCCCTTAGGGAAGGCGGCAAGGCCAAGCAACCCAATGTAGGTGTGTCAAACGCCGCACTGCCGAGCGCCATGCCCGCCGATACGCTACGCACCAGTAGCCAGCAGCAGTCAATCAATTGACCAGGCAGTTGACACCACACAGGGAGCCGCGACCCCGATGTCCCAACCCTCAGAGCCGATCGACATGCACACGACCGCGGGCAAGCTCGCGGATCTGCGGCGCCGAGTCGAGGAAGCCACGCACGCCGGTTCCGAGCGCGCCGTCGAGAAGCAGCACGCCAAGGGCAAGCTGACGGCACGTGAGCGGGTGGCGTTGCTGCTGGACGAGGGGTCGTTCGTCGAGCTGGACGAGTTCGCCCGGCACCGGTCGACCAACTTCGGCCTGGAGAAGACCCGCCCCTACGGCGACGGCGTCGTCACCGGCTACGGCACGGTCGACGGCCGGCCGGTGGCCGTGTTCTCGCAGGACTTCACCGTCTTCGGCGGGGCCCTCGGCGAGGTCTACGGCCAGAAGATCATCAAGGTGATGGACTTCGCGCTGAAGACCGGCTGCCCGGTCGTCGGCATCAACGACTCCGGCGGCGCCCGCATCCAGGAGGGCGTCAGCGCGCTGGGCATGTACGGCGAGATCTTCCGCCGCAACGTCCACGCCTCCGGCGTGATCCCGCAGATCAGCCTGGTCGTCGGCCCCTGCGCCGGCGGCGCCGTCTACTCTCCGGCCATCACCGACTTCACGGTCATGGTCGACCAGACCTCGCACATGTTCATCACCGGCCCGGACGTCATCAAGACGGTCACCGGTGAGGACGTCGGCTTCGAGGAGCTGGGCGGTGCGCGCACCCACAACTCCACCTCGGGCGTGGCGCACCACATGGCGGGCGACGAGAAGGACGCCATCGAGTACGTGAAGTCGCTCCTCGCGTACCTGCCGTCGAACAACCTGTCCGAGCCCCCGGCCTTCCCGGAGGAGGCGGACACCGAGGTCTCCGACGCCGACCTCGAACTCGACGTCCTGATCCCGGACAGTGCGAACCAGCCGTACGACATGCACACTGTGATTGAGCACGTGCTGGACGACGGGGAGTTCCTGGAGACGCAGTCCCTGTTCGCCCCGAACATCCTCACCGGCTTCGGCCGCGTCGAGGGACACCCGGTGGGCGTGGTCGCCAACCAGCCGATGCAGTTCGCCGGCTGCCTGGACATCAACGCCTCGGAGAAGGCCGCCCGCTTCGTGCGGACCTGCGACGCCTTCAACATCCCGGTCCTGACGTTCGTCGACGTGCCGGGCTTCCTCCCGGGCACCGACCAGGAGTACAACGGAATCATCCGGCGCGGGGCGAAGCTGATCTACGCCTACGCCGAGGCCACCGTCCCCCTCATCACCGTCATCACCCGCAAGGCCTTCGGCGGCGCCTACGACGTCATGGGCTCCAAGCACCTCGGCGCGGACCTGAACCTGGCCTGGCCGACCGCCCAGATCGCCGTCATGGGCGCGCAGGGCGCGGTGAACATCCTGCACCGGCGCACGATCGCGGAAGCCGCTCCGGAGGAGGTGGAGGAGACCAGGGCCCGGCTCATCACCGAGTACGAGGACACCCTGCTCAACCCGTACACCGCCGCCGAGCGCGGGTACGTCGACGCGGTGACCATGCCGTCCGAGACCCGCGCCCACGTGGTGAAGGGGCTGCGGCAGCTGCGCACCAAGCGGGAGTCGCTGCCCCCGAAGAAGCACGGCAACATCCCCCTCTAGGTTCCCGAGGAGCTCACAGTGATGATCAAGGTCGTCAAGGGCAACCCGACCCCCGAGGAGCTGGCCGCCGCACTGGCGGTGGTCCACGCGCGCGCGGCGGCGCTTGCCTCCGCGCCGTCGGGCGCGCCCCGGGTCCCGGACGAGTGGGCGGCGCCGGCCCGGGTGGCCCGCCGGCACGCGCCGCGGCCCGGGCCGCGGGCGTGGGGGCGTACGTACTGGCCCCACCAGGCCTGAACCCGCGCATCGCCCGCGGAATATGGCGCGAACGGACGGTGGCGCCTGAGTACTCGTACTCAGGCGCCACCGGCGTGCCGGGGCAAGGATCGGAGCATGCTCTGGTCAGACCCGAAGGACGAGCCGCCGAAGGACATGCGCGACGTCCAGGCGATGCTGCGGCGGATGCTGGTGGTGCTGCTGGTGGCGACGGTGGTGGGCGTCTACGTCCTGGGCGTGGCCCCGTTCCGGGCTGGCTAGGCTGGCCCCCATGACCGTACGCACGCTCGTCCTCGCTTCCGCCTCCCCCGCCCGGCTGAACCTGCTGCGGCAGGCCGGGCTGGCCCCGCACGTGATCGTCAGCGGCTTCGACGAGGACACGCTGGACCACGACGAGCCGGCCGAGCTGGCGCTGGCCCTGGCCGAGGCCAAGGCGGGCGTGGTGGCGGAGCTGCCGGAGGCCGCGGGCGCGCTGGTGGTCGGCTGCGACTCGGTGCTGGAGCTGGACGGCGAGGCGCTGGGCAAGCCGGCCGACGCGGCGGAGGCCACGGCCCGCTGGAAGTCGATGCGCGGGCGGTCGGGCGTCCTGCGCACGGGGCACTGCGTGATCGACACGGCGACGGGGCGTCAGGTCTCGGCGACGGCCTCGACGACGGTCCGCTTCGGCGAGCCGACGGACGCGGAGGTGGCGGCGTACGTGGAGAGCGGCGAGCCGCTGCACGTGGCCGGGGCGTTCACCCTGGACGGGCTGTCGTCCGCGTTCATCGACGGCATCGACGGGGACCCGGGCAACGTCATCGGCCTGTCGATGCCGCTGCTGCGCTCCCTGCTGGGCGAACTGGACGTGTCCATCACGGACTTGTGGGTCTGAGCCCCGGCTCCGGCGGTCCCGCAGGGTCCCCGTGGAGGATCAGGGCGCCCACGACCAGGCAGAAGACCGCCATGATCGCCGCGAAGGCGCCCCAGCCGACGAGCGCGGCGGCGAGGGCACCGAGGACCACGTGGGTGACGGCGGCGGCGACGAGGACCACCCGGGCGGTACGGCCGGGCGGGTGGTCGCGCAGCGCGGCGACGGCGAGGAGTAGGGCGGTCAGCAGGAGGAAGGCCCCGAGGGCCGCTCCCATCCCGTACGTCGCCGTGGCCATGACGTCCGGGTCGCTGCCGGCGACCGACATCGACTGACCGGCCGTCGCCCGGCCGAGCACCAGATGGACGACCACGAGCACCGCCGCCTCGGCGACGAGCGCGAGCGCGCCCAGCCCCGCCACGAGTCTGCGCAGCACGACGCCCCCATCCCTCCCACGCCACAAGCGTGTTCGACGCCACGGAGGCTACTAACGAGTAAACCCGTGGACAAGGGGTTCGGGCCGCTCCGTTACGGGACGGGGGCCGTGACGGCTCTCACGCAAAGATTGCCTAGGCCGTTCGTAGGGACTCCACAAAGAATCGACGGGGGCCGCTGACCCGCCGAACAGAGACCTTCCACGCGCCACGGGGTTACTGTGCAGTCGGGGATCTCCCTGACCTGGGGCGACACAAGGGTTTTCACACTCAAGGGGCACTCGCATCACGCTCTGTGTGGGCAAGCTCACCACCGGGGAAGGGTCGTAAGGCCGTGTCGGCAGTCCCTAAACTCAGCTTGTTTCAAGGAGGGAGCCATCGTGCGCAAGGTGCTCATCGCCAACCGTGGCGAAATCGCTGTCCGCGTTGCTCGGGCCTGCCGGGACGCCGGGATCGCGAGCGTAGCCGTCTACGCCGATCCGGACCGGGACGCTCTGCACGTCCGCGCGGCAGACGAAGCTTTCGCGTTGGGCGGTGACACCCCTGCGGCCAGCTACCTCGACATCGGCAAGGTCCTGCAGGCCGCCGCCGACTCGGGTGCGGACGCCATCCACCCCGGATACGGCTTCCTGTCCGAGAACGCCGAATTCGCCCAGGCCGTCATCGACGCGGGCCTGACCTGGATCGGCCCGCCGCCGCAGGCCATCCGCGACCTCGGCGACAAGGTGGCCGCCCGTCACATCGCCCAGCGCGCCGGCGCCCCGCTCGTCGCGGGCACCCCCGACCCGGTCTCCGGGGCGGAGGAGGTCGTCGCCTTCGCCGAGGAGCACGGGCTGCCCATCGCCATCAAGGCCGCCTTCGGCGGCGGCGGCCGCGGCCTGAAGGTCGCCCGCACGCTGGACGAGGTCCCCGAGCTGTACGAGTCCGCCGTGCGCGAGGCCGTGGCCGCCTTCGGCCGCGGCGAGTGCTTCGTCGAGCGCTACCTCGACAAGCCGCGCCACGTCGAGACCCAGTGCCTGGCCGACTCCCACGGCAACGTGGTCGTCGTCTCCACGCGTGACTGCTCGCTCCAGCGCCGCCACCAGAAGCTCGTGGAGGAGGCCCCGGCCCCCTTCCTGTCCGAGGCCCAGACCGCCGAGCTCTACGCCGCGTCCAAGGCCATCCTCAAGGAGGCCGGCTACGTCGGCGCGGGCACCGTCGAGTTCCTCGTCGGCACCGACGGCACGATCTCCTTCCTGGAGGTCAACACCCGCCTCCAGGTCGAGCACCCGGTGACCGAGGAGGTCGCCGGCATCGACCTGGTCCGCGAGATGTTCCGCATCGCCGACGGCGAGGAGCTCGGCTACGGGGACCCGGTCCTGCGCGGCCACTCCTTCGAGTTCCGCATCAACGGCGAGGACCCGGGCCGGGGCTTCCTGCCCGCCCCGGGCACCGTCACCCGGTTCGACGCCCCGAGCGGCCCGGGCGTCCGCCTGGACGCCGGCGTGGAGTCCGGCTCGGTGATCGGCCCCGCCTGGGACTCGCTCCTCGCCAAGCTGATCGTCACCGGCGCCACCCGCGAGCAGGCCCTCCAGCGTGCCGCGCGCGCCCTGGCGGAGTTCAACGTGGAGGGCATGGCCACCGCCATCCCGTTCCACCGCGCGGTCGTCGCCGACCCCGCCTTCGCCCCGGCCGGCGGCAACCCGTTCACGGTCCACACCCGCTGGATCGAGACCGAGTTCGTCAACGAGATCCCCGCCTTCCAGGCCCCGGCCGCCGAGGACACCGAGGACGAGCCGGGCCGCGAGACGGTCGTCGTCGAGGTCGGCGGCAAGCGGCTGGAGGTCTCCCTCCCGTCCAGCCTGGGCATGACCCTGGCCCGCACGGCCGCCGCGGGCGGCGCCAAGCCGAAGCGCCGCGCGGCCAAGAAGTCCGGCCCGGCCGCCTCCGGCGACACCCTCGCGTCCCCGATGCAGGGCACGATCGTCAAGGTCGCCGTGGAGGAGGGCCAGCAGGTCAACGAGGGCGACCTGATCGTCGTCCTGGAGGCGATGAAGATGGAGCAGCCGCTGAACGCGCACCGCTCCGGCACGATCGTCGGCCTGACGGCCGAGGTCGGGGCGTCGCTCACGTCGGGCGCCACGATCTGCGAGATCAAGGACTGACGCCCCCGCACCTGACGAAGGCCCCCGCCCGGATCACCGGGCGGGGGCCTTCGCCCTTCCCGGGCATCCCCGGGGCCGAGGGCCTTCGCCCTCCGCTACCGCGTCCGGTGCGCTCAAACGCTGCGCGGGCTGGATGTGCGCAGCACATTCCAGCCCCGCCGGCGCTTGAGGCGCGGGGTCTGGGGCGGAGCCCCAGGAGGCCCCGCCCCGCGAAGGCGGCCCACCGCACCGCCGGCCGGTGTCCGACGGGCCGCCCTGGCGGGGACGGCCCGGCGGACACCGGCCGGGGGCGGAACCTACCGCCGCCTCATGTCCGCGACGCGCGCCCGCTCGCCCGCCTGCTGCTCCAGCATCGACGCGGGAGCGCTCCGCAGCTGCGCCGTCGGCCCGCCCCGCCTCTGCACCGGCAGCGGCGCGTCCCGGCGCGGCCTGCGCCCCGGCAGGCCGTCCCCGGCGCCGCCGTGCCCGCCGGAGGCCGGCGCGGCCCCGGCCACGGTGATCTGCACGCCCTGGTCGGCCAGCGCCTGGAGCTCGGTGGCGGCCCGGTCGTCGTGCGGCGGGGGCTCGTCCGTCACGAGCCGCGTCATCACGTCCGTCGGCACCGTCTGGAACATCGTGTCGGTGCCCAGCTTCGTGTGGTCGGCGAGGACCACCACCTCCGCCGCCGCCTGCACCAGCGCCCGGTCCACGCTCGCGGAGAGCATGTTGGACGTGGACAGCCCGCGCTCGGCGGTCAGGCCGCTGCCGGACAGGAAGGCCCGCGAGACCCGCAGCCCCTGGAGGGACTGCTCGGCGCCGCTGCCCACGAGGGCGTAGTTCGACCCGCGCAGCGTGCCGCCGGTCATCACCACCTCCACCCGGTTGGCGTGCGCCAGCGCCTGGGCGACGAGCAGCGAGTTGGTGACGACGGTCAGGCCGGGCACCCGTGCGAGCCGGCGGGCCAGCTCCTGGGTCGTGGTGCCCGCGCCGACGACGACGGCCTCGCCTTCTTCGACGAGGCCGGCCGCGATGTCGGCGATGGCGGTCTTCTCCGCCGTCGCGAGATGGGACTTTTGCGGAAAGCCGGACTCCCGCGTGAAACCGCCCGGCAAGACCGCACCGCCGTGCCGGCGGTCGAGGAGTCCTTCTGCCTCCAGCGCCCGCACGTCCCGCCGTACGGTCACTTCGGAGGTCTGGACGACGCGGGCGAGCTCACGGAGCGAAACCGCCCCGTTGGCACGCACCATTTCGAGGATCAATTGGCGACGTTCAGCAGCGAACACGAAACTGACAGTAACCCCAACGACCGTCTGGTTTCAGCTCCTTGCGCCGGAATACCGAAGTTGTCCATACCGTGGGGCGACTAGTGGTATACGCGTCCGAACGGACACCCGGCGTCCACCGGCCCGCCGCCCCCGGCCCCGCAAACCACCCCCAACCCCGGTGCGAGGAGGGGTGGTTGGTCCGGGATCCGGCGGCCCTACGCCTCTCCGGCGGCCTTGCGCGTGTGCAGCTGACGGGCGACCTCGGCGATCGAACCCGACAGCGAGGGGTACACCGTGAACGCGTTTGCGATCTGCTCGACCGTCAGGTTGTTGTCGACGGCGATCGAGATGGGGTGGATCAGCTCGCTCGCGCGCGGCGAGACGACCACGCCGCCGACCACGATCCCGGTGCCCGGGCGGCAGAACATCTTCACGAACCCGTCCCGGATGCCCTGCATCTTGGCGCGCGGGTTGCGCAGCAGGGGCAGCTTCACGACACGGGCGTCGATCTTCCCGGCGTCCACGTCGGCCTGGGTGTAACCGACCGTGGCGATCTCGGGGTCGGTGAAGACGTTCGAGGAGACGGTCTTCAGGTTCAGCGGGGCCACCGCGTCGCCGAGGAAGTGGTACATCGCGATGCGGCCCTGCATGGCGGCGACGGAGGCCAGCGCGAAGACGCCCGTCACGTCGCCGGCGGCGTACACGCCCGGCGAGGACGTGCGCGAGACCTTGTCGGTCCAGATGTGCCCGGACTCCTTGAGCCGGACCCCGGACTCCTCCAGGTTCATGTCCCGGGTGTTCGGGATCGCGCCGACCGCCATCAGGCAGTGGGTGCCGCTGATGACCCGGCCGTCGGAGAGGGTGACCTCGACCCGGTCGCCGACCCGCTTGGCGGACTCGGCGCGCGAGCGGCCGATGACGTTCATGCCGCGGCGGCGGAAGACGTCCTCCAGGACGGCGGCCGCGTCCGGGTCCTCGCCCGGCAGCACGCGGTCGCGCGAGGACACCAGCGTCACCCGGGAGCCCAGCGCCTGGTAGGCGCCGGCGAACTCGGCGCCGGTGACGCCGGAGCCCACCACGATGAGCTCCTCGGGGAGCTCCTCCAGGTCGTAGACCTGGGTCCAGTTCAGGATCCGCTCGCCGTCGGGCATCGCGTCGGGGATCTCGCGGGGGGTGCCGCCGGTGGCGATCAGCACGGCGTCGGCGGTGAGGATCGTCTCCGTGCCGTCGGCCGCGGTGACGATGACGTCCCGGGTGCCGTCGATGCCCTGCGGGCCGCCGAGCTTGCCGCGGCCGCGCAGGACGCGGGCGCCGGCCCGGGTCACGGACGCGGTGATGTCGTGCGACTGGGCGAGCGCGAGGCGCTTCACGCGCCGGTTGACCTTGCCGAGGTCGACGCCGACGACGCGCGCGGCCTGCTCGATCGGCGGGGTGTCGTCGGCGACGACGATGCCGAGCTCCTCGTACGAGGAGTCGAAGGTGGTCATGACCTCGGCGGTCGCGATGAGGGTCTTGGAGGGCACGCAGTCGGTCAGCACCGACGCCCCGCCCAGACCGTCGCAGTCGACGACGGTCACCTCCGCGCCGAGCTGGGCCCCCACCAGGGCCGCCTCATACCCGCCGGGTCCGCCGCCGATGATCACGATCCGGGTCACGAAAACTCCGCCTCACGTCTGCCCGGCCGGCTGCCGCCCCGGCCGGCGATCCGGGGGGTCTCCCCGGGGGATGCATTCCACGCCCATTGTCCCGCACGCTTCAAGGTGCTCCACTCCCGGTCCCGCGCACGTGTCCCACTCCCGGTCCTGTCATCCGTGCGCCATCCGGGCACGCGTGCCGGGGCGCCCCTCCCGTACCCTCGACCTCATGTCGCTCTACGCCGCGTACGCCGGCAACCTCGACCCGCGGCTGATGACGCGCCGCGCTCCGCATTCGCCGCTGCGCGGCACGGGCTGGATCAACGACTGGCGGCTGACCTTCGGCGGCGAGCAGATGGGCTGGGAAGGCGCGCTCGCCACCATCGTGGAGGCCCCGCGCCAGCAGGTCTTCGTCGCCCTGTACGACATCGCACCGCTGGACGAGGACTCCATGGACCGCTGGGAGGGCGTCGGCCTCGACATCTACCGCCGCATGCGGATCCGGGTCCACACGCTGGACGGCGAGGAGGCCGCCTGGTGCTACGTCCTGAACGGCTACGAGGGCGGCCTCCCCTCGGCGCGCTACCTGGGCGAGATCGCCGACGCGGCGGAATCGGCGGGCGCCCCGCACGACTACGTGATGGAACTCCGCAAGCGCCCCTGCTGACCCGGGGGCCGCAAGGCCCCGTGCCTCTCCTCCGGGACGATTCGGCGGAAACGACAAGGCAACGATCCGAACACCGTGAGCTGTGCCATCTACGCGCGTAGGCGATAAGCGGCTACGCTCATCCGCGTGAACGCATCTGTTACCGACCCCTTCGCCGCCGCCGACGCCGCCGCCGCCCGCCTCCGCGAGCTCACCGGCGTCGAATCCCACGATGTCGCCCTCGTCATGGGCTCCGGCTGGGCCCCCGCCGCAGAGGCGCTCGGCGCGCCCGAGGCCGAGTTCCCGGTCACCGAGCTGCCCGGCTTCCCGCCGCCCGCCGTCGAGGGCCACGGCGGCAAGATCCGCTCGTACAAGATCGGCGACAAGCGCGCGCTGCTCTTCCTCGGCCGGACCCACTTCTACGAGGGCCGCGGCGTCGCCGCCGTCGCCCACGGCGTCCGTACCGCCGTCGCCGCCGGCTGCAAGACCGTCGTCCTCACCAACGGCTGCGGCGGCCTGCGCGAGGGCATGAAGCCCGGCCAGCCCGTCCTGATCAGCGACCACCTCAACCTCACCGCGACCTCGCCGATCGTCGGCGCGAACTTCGTGGACCTCACCGACCTGTACTCGCCGCGCCTGCGCGCGATGTGCAAGGACATCGACGAGACCCTCGAAGAGGGCGTCTACGTCCAGTTCCCCGGCCCGCACTACGAGACCCCGGCCGAGATCAACATGATCCGCGTCATGGGCGCCGACCTGGTCGGCATGTCCACCGTGCTGGAGGCCATCGCCGCCCGCGAGGCCGGCGCCGAGGTGCTCGGCATCTCCCTGGTCACCAACCTGGCCGCGGGCCTGTCCGGCGAGCCGCTCAACCACGAAGAGGTCCTCCAGGCCGGCCGCGACTCCGCCGCCCGCATGGGCACCCTGCTGACGCAGGTCCTCGCCCGCATCTGATCGACGCCGCGACGCGACGATCCGACGACCGACGACCGACGACGTACGAGAGGTAAGGCGGAACCAGTGGAACAGGCACAGGACGACCTGCTCGCCCGGGCGCGGACCTGGCTGGCAGAGGACCCCGACGAGGAGACGGCGGCCGAGCTGCGCGCGCTCATCGAGGCGGGCGACACCGCCGAGCTCGCCGGCCGTTTCTCCGGCACCCTCCAGTTCGGCACCGCCGGGCTGCGCGGGGAGATCGGCGCCGGCCCGATGCGGATGAACCGCTCCGTGGTCATCCGCGCCGCGGCGGGCCTGGCGGCCTACCTGAAGGCCCAGGGCCACGAGGGCGGCCTGGTGGTCGTCGGCTACGACGCCCGCTACAAGTCCGCGGACTTCGCCCGCGACACCGCCGCCGTCATGACGGGCGCCGGCCTGCGCGCGGCCGTCCTGCCCCGCCCCCTCCCCACGCCCGTCCTCGCGTACGCGATAAGGCATCTGGGAGCCGTCGCCGGCGTCGAGGTGACCGCGAGCCACAACCCTCCCCGGGACAACGGCTACAAGGTCTACCTCGGCGACGGCTCGCAGATCGTCTCCCCGGCGGACGCCGAGATCGCGGCGGAGATCGCCGCGATCACCACCCTCGCGTCCGTCCCCCGCCCCGCGGACGGCTGGCTCCAGCTCGACGAGGAGGTCCTGGAGGCCTACCTGGCGCGCACGGACGCCGTCCTGACCCCCGGGTCCCCGCGCGGCGTGCGGACCGTGTACACGGCCATGCACGGCGTCGGCAAGGACGTCGTCATGGCGGCCTTCGCCCGGCACGGCTTCCCCACCCCGGTGCTCGTCGCCGAGCAGGCGGAGCCGGACCCGGCCTTCCCGACGGTCGCCTTCCCCAACCCGGAGGAGCCCGGCGCGATGGACCTGGCCTTCGCGAAGGCCGCCGAGGTCCGCCCGGACATCGTGATCGCCAACGACCCCGACGCGGACCGCTGCGCGGTCGCGGTGCCCGACAACGGCGGCTGGCGCATGCTGCGCGGCGACGAGGTCGGCGCGCTCCTGGCGGCCCACCTGGTCCACAAGGGCGCGCAGGGCGTCTTCGCCGAGTCGATCGTCTCCTCGTCCCTCCTCGGCCGCATCGCCGAGGCGGCGAACCTGGGCTACGAGGAGACCCTCACGGGCTTCAAGTGGATCTCCCGCGTGGACGGCCTGCGCTACGGCTACGAGGAAGCCCTCGGCTACTGCGTGGACCCCGAGGGCGTCCGCGACAAGGACGGCATCACCGCCGCCCTCCTGGTCGCGGAGCTGGCCTCGGAGCTCAAGGAGCAGGGGCGCACCCTGACCGACCTCCTGGACGACCTGGCGATGGCCCACGGCCTCCACCACACCGACCAGCTGTCGGTCCGCGTCGAGGACCTGTCGGTCATCGCGAACGCGATGGCGCGGCTGCGCGCGGAACCCCCGACGGCCCTGGCGGGCCTGCGGGTGGTCTCGGCGGAGGACCTCTCCCAGGGCACGGCGAAGCTCCCGCCCACGGACGGCCTGCGCTACTACCTGGAGGGCGACTACAAGGCCCGGGTCATCTGCCGCCCGTCGGGCACGGAGCCGAAGCTGAAGTGCTACCTGGAGGTCGTGGTCCCGGTGGCCGAAGCCTCGGACCTCGCCCCGGCCCGCGTCCGGGGCCAGGAAGTCCTGGACACGGTGAAGAAGGACCTCGCGGCCGCCATGGGCCTGTAGGCCCCGCCGCCGCCCACCCCACGGCCCCCTCGGCCCCCTCGGCCCCCTCGGCCCCCTCGGCCCCGCCGAGGGGGCCGTGGGCGTTGACCGGTGTCGCGGGGAGGGCGGGGTCCCGGCGGGGCGGTCTCAGGGAGGGGTTGGGGCTTTCCCGTCAGTCTCATCGTCCTTCCGCGTCGGGCCGGCCTGTCAAGGGCGCTCCTTCGTCGCGTCGCTTCGCGATGGCCTTCGGCCACCCTTGACAGACCGTCCCGCCACGGAAAAACGAAGACTGCCGGGAAACCCCCAAAGAAACGGGACGGATGTACATGAGACATCCGGCCGTGTCAGGGAGCAGTCGGGGTGGTCGGGAGCCGGCAGACATCCATTCGGCCCCGACAGTCGCAATCGGGGACGACCTACGCGTCAGATCGCTACGCGCTTCTCTTTGCTTAGCGGCCGCCGTCCGTCTGGGGCCGCTGCCCGCAGGAAACGACGACGGGATCGTCATCCGGGGCCGGTGGGCGCCCCAAATCGCTACGCGCTCCTCATTCCTCGGCGTCCGGCGGCCGTCTGGGGCTGATACCTGCACCAAAGGACGATCAGGACGACATCCGGGCCCTCCGGCGCCCCAGATCGCTACGCGCTGCCCAGGTCTCGGCGTCCGGCGGCCGTCGGCCTCAGCGCACGCTCCACGCACTGATCATGGCGAGGGGGATGCGGAAGGACTCGCCCAGTGCGGCGGGAAGACTGCTGGAGCCGGAGATCAGCTGGCAGCCCTGAAGGTGAAGGAAGGCCGGCGGATACTCGGGGGGCTCCCCGGCCTCGCGGCCGAAGTCCTTGGCGAACCGCTCGTCGGGCAGACCGGTGTCGGCGAGCTCTCCGGCAAGATGCGTCGCCCAGTGCCAATGGGCCGCGATCCGGCCCGTTATCACCACGCCCTGCGCGACGACGGTGATGCGAGGACCTTCACCCTCCGCCTCCGTCCGATTGATCAGATCGATGAGCAAGTCGTCTCGTGTGGTCATGCACCGAACTGTAATGATCACGAAGGCGTCCCCCGCCTTCACACGACTACTCACTGCTCCGGGCGGCCCGGATGCCCGTCTCATCAGCCTTTGGTGCGGGTAGCGGCCCCGGAGGGCGATCCCGTCGTCCTTTCCTGCGGGCAGCGACCCCAGACGGCCGCCGGACGCTAAGCCGGGAGGAGCGCGTAGCGATCTGACGCGTGGGTCGTCCCCGATTGCGCTGGTGAGGGGCCGAATGGATGGCTGCCGGCCCCCGACGACCTCGCCTGGTCCCTGACACGGCCGGATGTCTCAGGTACATCCGTCCCGTTTCTTTGGGGGTTTCCCGGCAGTCTTCGTTTTTCCGTGGCGGGACGGTCTGTCAAGGGTGGCCG
>NZ_JBVILR010000035.1:0-69128 GCF_055580265.1 Streptomyces sp. NPDC032091
CGAAGCCGCCCGCCACCACGATCTTCGCGGAGGTGGTGGAGCGAGCCGCTCCGCCGTTAGAGCTTGCGAAGTCCACTGAGCACCCTTTCGAGCAGCGTAACGTCCGGCGTTCCGCCGGCCTCTCCATTGCCCGGCTGGTGGATCGCCACCATGCCGGCCTCCGCCAGGTCGGCTACGAGGATGCGGGCCACACCGAGCGGCATGGACAGCAGGGCGGAGACCTCCGCGACCGACTTCACCTCGCGGCACAGGGTGCAGATGCGCTGGTGCTCCGGCAGCAGGCCGGACAGGTGCATCGGGTCGGCGGTCGTGCTGACCAGCGCCTCGATGGCGAGCTGGTACCGCGGCCGGGTCCGGCCGCCGGTCATCGCGTACGGACGTACCAGCGGCTGGTCGCCTTCCGAGTACGGGTCTCCGTACGCATCGGGGTAGGCGGGGGGCGGGGTCATTGATCCTCCGGGCTGGACAGCAGTGGTCAGCGTGCCGTCTGACGGGGCGGCCGGTGGGGGGACGTGATGACGGCCTTCGGGGGTACTGGGGTTCCGGGACGCGGTCCCGGTCCTCCCGGCCGGAAGTACCGTCCGGCCGGGAGGAGGGGGTGTCAGGTGAGCAGGCTTCCCTGGAGCTCCGCGCGCAGGTCCGGGGTGAGGACGTTGCCGGCGCGGTCCACGAGGAGGGCCATCTCGTAGCCGACGAGGCCGATGTCGCACTCGGGGTGCGCGAGCACCGCGAGCGAGGACCCGTCGGAGACCGACATGAGGAAGAGGAACCCACGGTCCATCTCCACCACGGTCTGGTTGACGGCGCCACCCTCGAAGATCCGGGAGGCCCCGGCGGTCAGCGAGGTCAGACCGGAGGCCACGGCCGCCAGCTGGTCGGCGCGGTCACGGGGGAAACCTTCGGACATGGCCAGAAGGAGTCCGTCGGCGGAGACCACCACGGTGTGGGACACCCCGGGGGTGTTGTCCACGAAGTTGGTGATCAACCAGTTCAGGTTCTGTGCCGCCTGGCTCATCGAGCTCAACTATCGCTCCTGCTGGTAAGTGGGGTCGATCTGGTAACTGCCGGTCGCCGGGCCGGAGGTGCCGGCCTGCCGTCCCTGCTGGATACCGCGTCGGAGGTTGGTGAGACGGCCGCGCACGTCGTCCGGAGCGCGCGACACCTGCGGCCCGGCCGGCGCTTCGGCCTGCTGCTGGGCGGTACCCGCGACGAGGTTGGCGCGCGGCACCCGCCGGGGGAGCCCCGAGGTGGTGATCCCGCCGGCCGCCGGCTGGCGCACGCGCTCCGCCTGACGCATCAGCTCGTCGTTGGGGGAGGACCGCCAGCTGACCTGCGGCGTGCTGCCGGTGACCGCCGTGGCGCCCTCGCCCGGAAGCTCCTGACCTCGCTGCGGCAGCGGCTGCTGCTGCTGGGGGGCCTGGCCCTGCTGGGGCTGCTGCGGAACGGCCGGCGCCTGTCCGACGGACGGGCCGCCGTTCTGGCCGGACCAGTTCGACTCCAGCGTATCGAAGATCGGACTGCGCAGCTCACCACCGGGCTGACCCTGCGCCGGGGGCAGTGCCTCCGGCTGGTACGCCTGGGGGAGCTGAGGGGCTTCGGGCCGCGGAGCCGGCGCGGGGGCGTAGCCGCCGGGCTGCCGGTTCTGGGGCTGCTGCTCCCCGTAGCCGCCGACGCCCGGGCCGCCCGGGCGGGCGAACTGGCCCGTGGAGGACGGGTCGAGCGGGCCGCCCGGCTGCGGGCGCTCGAACTGCCCCGTGGCGGACGGGTCCTGGGGACCGCGTACGTCGGGACGCTCGAACTGCCCGGTGGTGGAGAGGGCGGGGTTGCCGGCCTGCGGCATCGGGGCGTTGAAGTCGGGGCGGGCGAACTCCGCCGTCGACCCGGGGCCCGACAGCTCGTCGTGCCCGCGCGGGGCCTCCTGCCCGGCCTGCCCGGCGCCCCAGCTGGTGGCCTGCGGCATCCCGGCGGACGGGCCGCCCGCGCCCGGAAGCTCCGGACGGCCGGCGGCGCCGCCCTGCGGCGGGAGCTGCGGACGCCGGCGCTTGACGGGGGCCGCGGGGCCGCCCTGCTGCTGCGGGGCCGGGGCCTGCCCGGGCTGCTGCTGGCCGAACGCCGCGCCGCCCTGGGGCTGCTGCGGACGCTCGAAGCCGTTGCCCTGGGGCGGGAAGACACCGGGGGCGGAAGCCTGGGGCACACCCGCGGGGCGGGCCTGCGGGCCGCTGAAGAGGTTGTTGTCCTGGCCGGCCGGAGCACCGGCGGGGCCGCCCTGCCCGCGGGTGGGCAGCGGGGCACCGCCGCCGAAGCCGCCCTGGCCCTGCGCCTGGCCCGTCGCGGCGGCGGGACCGCCCTGCGGACGGGGGCCCTGGCCCTGCGGACGCTGCTGCGGAGCGCCGGCGGGACCGCCCTGGCCCGGCAGCGCGGGGCGCTGGCCGCCGCCGACCTGGCCGCGCTGCTGGCCCGCGCCCACCGGGGGACGCGCGCCGCCGGGGACGGAACCCTGGGCGCCGGGGGCACCCGGGCCGCCCTGGGCTCCGGCCTGGCCGCCCTGGCCCGCCGCCGGACCCGGCTTCTTGCCGCCCTGGGCGACGTCCACCGGAAGCATGACGAGCGCGGTCGTGCCGCCCGAGTCGGAGGGGCGCAGCTGGATGCGGATGCCGTGTCGCAGGGACAGGCGGCCGACCACGAACAGGCCCATGCGGCGGGAGACGGAGACGTCCACGGTCGGCGGCGACGCGAGCCGCTCGTTGATCGCGGCGAGGTCCTCCGGGGACAGGCCGATACCGGTGTCGTGGATCTCGACGAGCACGCGGCCGTCGGGCAGCGCGTGACCGGTGACCTTGACCTTCGTCTGCGGGGAGGAGAACGAGGTGGCGTTCTCCAGCAGCTCGGCGAGGAGGTGCACGAGGTCGTTGACGACGCGGCCGGCGACATCGGTGCCGGGCACCGCCGCCAGTTCGATGCGCTCGTACTGCTCCACCTCGGACGCGGCGGCACGGAGCACGTCGACGAGCGGGACGGGGCGGGTCCACCGGCGGCCCGGCTCCTCACCCGCGAGGACGAGGAGGTTCTCACCGTTACGCCGCATGCGGGTGGCGAGGTGGTCGAGCTTGAAGAGCGAGGAGAGCTGGTCCGGGTCGGCCTCGCGCGACTCCAGTTCGGAGATGAGCGACAGCTGGCGCTGGATGAGGCCCTGGGAGCGGCGCGAGAGGTTGGTGAACATCGCGTTGACGTTGCCCCGGAGGAGGGCCTGCTCGGCGGCGAGGCGGACGGCCTCGCGGTGCACGTCGTCGAAGGCCGCGGCCACCTGGCCGATCTCGTCGCGGGTGTGCAGGCCGACGGACTCCACGGAGGTGTCCACGTCCTGCGGGTCCGACTCCGAGAGCTGCTTGACGAGCTCGGGCAGGCGGTCCTGGGCGACGCGCGTCGCGGTGTCCTGGAGGCGGCGCAGCGAGCGGATCATGGACCGGGCCATGACGAAGGCGCCGACGAGGGAGACACCGAGGACGAGGAGGATCAGGGCACCGTTGATGATGGCGTCCTGCTGCGACTCGTTCTTGAGCTCGCGGGCCTTCTGCTCCATGTCTTCGAGCAGGGTCAGCTCGATGACCTTCATGGCCTGGAGCTTGGTGTCGTCGGCGTCGTACCAGTCCATCCAGGACCGGTTCTTCTCCTTGGCGAACTGTCCCTGGGTGCTCAGCACGCGGCGGGCGTAGTGGTCGGCGCTGCCGATCTCGGTGTTGCCGTCGCCGAGCGCCGCGAGGAGCTCCTCGGGCTTGCCCTGGTAGACGAGTTCGAAGGTCTTCTTCGCCTGGCTCTCACCGCGGAGCGCGGAGAGGCCGTAGAGGCGGTCGTTCTCGTCCAGCTTGCCCGGCTTGTCGCTGCTTTCGAGGAGCGAGGCGGCGATGACGGCGCGCTGGATGGAGGCGTACTCCTTGGCGGAGGAGAAGGCGGCCAGGGCGCGGGTGCGCTTGATCATCTCCGGGTTGGAGGTGGCCTGGGCCATGTCCTGCGACAGCGAGAGCAGCGAGACGATCAGGGCGTTGTACTCGGTGACCGTCTGCTGGGCGCCGTTCATGTACGCCTTTTTGCGGATGTCCTCGATGCCCGTGAGCTGGCGGCCGATCTGCAGGATGTTGTTGCGGATCGACTTGAGGGTCTCGTCCTTGTCCTCCGCGTTGTCGACCTTGTCGGTCGCGGAGGCGAAGGCCTTGGCGGCGGCGTCGGTCTGGTCGCGGACACCCTGGACGAGGCTGTTGGCCTTGCCGTCCCTGGTGATCGACATCGGGCCGGCCGACTTGTCCCGCTCCTCCTGGAGCATGGCGGCCAGGTTGGTGGCCTGCCGGGTCATCGTCGTCAGCAGCTGCATGTGCTCCAGCTGGGCGATGTCGTTGAGCGAGTCGTTGATGCGGAAGCCACCGAGCGTGGTGGCCGCGACGACGGGCAGGGTCAGCAGCGACACCAGTCGCGTGCTGATGCGCCAGTTCTGCATCGCGAGGCGGGAACCCGAGCTGGGGGCCTTGGGTATCGCCTCGTCCTGCTGCTCGACGGGCTCCGCCTTGGCCTTGCCCTTGGAGCGGCCGGCCTTGGGGGCCTTGCCGGACTTCCCGCGGCCCTTGGCCTTCCCCGAGGGGGAGGAGTCGGGCCCCGCCCCTTCGAGTGCCGGGCCGCGGCCCGGGGCGTGCTGGGGCGAGGCGCCACGGTCGGTCCCGCCGAGCGGCTCCTGCTCCGCCGCAGCTTCCCCTCGGCCCTGAAGGGCCTGGGGAGACCCCTTGCCATCCCTCTTGAATCGTCCCTGCACTAGCGTCGCAACCTCTGGACCAGGCGCCCCGCCGGATGAGCGGCGGAACGGTGTCGAGTCGTGGGGCACTGACGGCCCCATGGTGGTCGTCGGTGACCGGCGCGTCTCCCTGTCGATGCCACCGCGCTCGGCGCTCTCTTGCGCCACCTGCGCGCCGGCTGATACCCGCGGCGGTCTCGCGAATTCCAGCACAGTGGGGGATCTCCAACAAGGTGCGCGTGTCGCCCCGGCGAGCCGGTCACGTCTCGTGACGGGCGTGCTACGCGATGTGGAAGTCCAATGGGGAGGAATCGGACTTACGCCAATCAAAGCTCGCGCCTGGCAAGGTGTCCCAGTCGAGATGATCAGGAGCGGAATGGCGCATTCAGTGGCGCAATGTCCGTTTCCGGGGCGTCAGTTGACTGTCAATTATGTCCGTATTGCCCGCTCACGGGTGAGCAAACTCACACGGCAATGGCTCTTACCGACCGGTTCAGTCGGGGATTCGGATGTTTAGCCTTGCCTGTTAAAGGGTTGGCGCCACACCCGGCGCAGCAGACGACCCCCACCCCACCAGCGAGCCGAGGGCCCGAAACTCCGATGAAGACGACGTCGATGATCCGCAACATAGCCAACCCCCGCCGCACCACCCTCGCGCACCTCAAGGACGCCGAGGAGCTGCAGGCGGCCCCGGCCACCCCGGAGCACCGCGTCGAGCTGCCCACCCAGACCGCGAACCCGCGCCGCACCGTCCTCATGGACGCCCCGCTCGCCGCCGCGCAGTAAAAGGAGCGCGAAGCGCCGGCCCCCACCGCGTTAGCCTGGAGTCCGCAGACTCCAGCCAGCGGAAACACAAGAGGGGCAGACGCAGCAGGTGCGCATCGCCAGGTTCTCGATCGACGGCAACGTCGCGTTCGGCGCGGTCGAGGGCAGCACTGCCCCCGGCGCCGAAGGCGAGCTCGTCCTCGACATCATCAAGGGCATCCCGTTCGCGGACTTCGAGCTCTCCGGCACGAAGGTCCCGCTGAGCAAGGTCCGGCTGCTGCCGCCCGTGCTCCCGAACAAGGTCGTGGCCGTCGGCCGCAACTACGCGGAGCACGCGGCGGAGCTCGGCAACGAGCTCCCCGAAGCCCCGATCACCTTCTTCAAGCCCTCCACCTCGGTGGTCGGCTCCGGCGACCCGATCGTCTACCCCTCCTTCTCCCAGGACGTCCACCACGAGGCGGAGCTCGCCGTGGTGATCGGCCGCATGTGCCGCGAGGTCCCGAAGGAGCGCGTCAAGGACGTCATCCTCGGGTACACCTGCGCCAACGACGTCACCGCCCGCGACGTCCAGCAGCGCGAGAAGCAGTGGGCCCGCGCCAAGGGCTTCGACAGCGCCTGCCCCCTCGGCCCCTGGATCGAGACCGACCTCGACCCGGCCGACCTGACGATCCAGTGCACCGTCAACGGCGAACAGCGCCAGCTCGGCCGCACCAGTGACATGGTCCGCTCCGTCGAGGACCTGGTCGTGCACATCAGCGAGGCCATGACCCTGCTCCCGGGCGACGTCATCCTCACGGGGACCCCGGCCGGAGTCGGCCCCCTCAACGTCGGCGACGAGGTCGCCGTCACCATCGAAGGCATCGGCACTCTCACCAACAGGGTGATCAAGCGTGGCTAACGCGAACGTCCGCGTACGTTTCTGTCCCTCCCCGACCGGCAACCCCCACGTGGGCCTGGTCCGGACCGCCCTCTTCAACTGGGCGTTCGCCCGCCACCACGGCGGTACGTTCGTCTTCCGCATCGAGGACACCGACGCGGCCCGCGACTCCGAGGAGTCGTACGTCCAGCTGCTCGACTCCCTGCGCTGGCTCGGCTTCACCTGGGACGAGGGCCCCGAGGTCGGCGGCCCGCACGCCCCCTACCGGCAGTCCGAGCGCATGGACATCTACAAGGACGTCGCGCAGAGGCTCCAGGACGGCGGCTACGCCTACTCCTGCTACTGCACCACCGAGGAGCTCGACACCCGCCGCGACGCCGCCCGCGCCGCCGGCAGGCCCTCCGGCTACGACGGCCACTGCCGCGAGCTGACCGCCGAGCAGGTCGCCGCCTACGAGGCCGAGGGCCGCACCTCGATCGTCCGCTTCCGGATGCCCGACGAGACCATCACCTTCACGGACCTGGTCCGCGGCGAGCTCTCCTTCACCCCGGAGAACGTGCCGGACTTCGGCATCGTCCGCGCGAACGGCGCCCCGCTGTACACGCTGGTCAACCCGGTCGACGACGCGCTGATGGAGATCACGCACGTCCTGCGCGGCGAGGACCTGCTCTCCTCCACCCCCCGCCAGATCGCCCTCTACAAGGCGCTGATCGAGCTGGGCGTGGCCAAGGGCACCCCGCAGTTCGGCCACCTGCCGTACGTGATGGGCGAGGGCAACAAGAAGCTCTCCAAGCGCGACCCCGAGTCCTCGCTCAACCTCTACCGCGAGCGCGGCTTCCTCCCCGAGGGCCTGCTGAACTACCTCTCGCTCCTCGGCTGGTCCTTCTCCAAGGACCAGGACATCTTCTCGATCGAGGAGATGGTGGCGAAGTTCGACATCGACGGCGTCAACGCCAACCCGGCCCGCTTCGACCTCAAGAAGGCCGAGGCGATCAACGCCGACCACATCCGCCGGATGGACCCCAAGGCCTTCGCGGACGCCTGCCAGCCCTGGCTGCGCGCCCCGCACGCCAACTGGGCGCCCGAGGACTTCGACGCCGCCGCCTGGGACCGGATCGCCCCGCACGCCCAGACCCGGGTGACCGTCCTCTCGGACATCACCGCGAACGTGGACTTCCTCTTCCTCAAGGAGCCCGTCGAGGACCAGGCGTCCTGGGACAAGGCCATGAAGGGCGAGCCCGCGGCCCTGCTGACCACGGCGCGCGAGAACCTCCTCGGCGCCGACTGGGCGGACCCGGAGTCCCTGAAGCAGGCCGTCCTGGCCGCCGGCGAGGCCCACGGCCTCAAGCTCGGCAAGGCCCAGGCCCCGGTCCGCGTGGCCGTCACCGGCCGCACCGTCGGTCTGCCGCTCTTCGAGTCCCTGGAGATCCTGGGCAAGGAGCGCTCGATCGCGCGCATCGACGCGGCCCTGGCGAAGCTCGCCGCCTGACCCGCGCCCTCTCCGAAGGGGCGGCAGCCGACCCGGCTGCCGCCCCTTCGGCGTTCCCCGGCGGTGAGAACGGCCACACCCCTGACGGGCGGAGTTCCGCGGACCGCCCCCGCGCGCGGCCGCCCGGGCGTAGGCTCGCCGGTATGCCGATCCGCGCCGTGCTGTGGGACATCGACGACACCCTCTTCGACTACACCGGGGCCGACGCGGCCGGGCTGTCGCGGCACCTGCGCGACGAGGGGCTCGGGGAGCGCTACGGGACCGCCGCCGAGGCCCTGGCCCTGTGGCGGCGGCACACGGAGACGCACTGGGCGCGCTTCGCCGCCGGCGAGACCACCTTCCGCGGCCAGCGCCAGGACCGGGTGCGGGACTTCCTCGGGGAGCCCGACCTGACCGAGGAGCAGGCCGACGCCTGGTTCGAGCGGTACGTGGAGCACTACAAGGCCGCCTGGACCCTCTTCCCGGACGTCCTGCCCGCCCTGGACGCCCTCGCCGGCCGCTACCGGCACGGGGTGCTCTCCAACTCCTCCGTCGCCAACCAGGACCCCAAGCTGTGCCACCTCGGCCTGCGCGAGCGCTTCGAGGTCCTGGTGTGCGCGGCCGAGCTGGGCGTCAGCAAGCCCGAGGCCGCCGCCTTCCTCGCCGCCTGCGCGGCCCTCGGGCTGCCGCCGGAGCAGGTGGCGTACGTGGGGGACCAGCCGGAGATCGACGCGCGGGGCGCGCGCGACGCGGGGCTGACCGCCGTCTGGATCGACCGGGACGGGGGCCGGGGGCCCGGACCCGGGGGCGTACACCGGATCGAGGGGCTCGAACTGCTCCCCGAGCTGCTGGCCGCTGATACCCGTTTTGGAGCACGGTCAGGCATCCGGTAATGTTCTTTCTGCGCCGGGGAGACGGGCCGAGAGGCCGGAACCACAGGCGCTAACCAAACGAAAGGCCCTCAGGGTCTTGAAGTTCGGTGGGCTATAGTGTAATTGGCAACACGAGGGTTTCTGGTTCCCTTATTCTAGGTTCGAGTCCTGGTAGCCCAGCGCAGTGCAGTAGTAACGCAGTGCTTTGCCCCCGTTGTGTAGCGGCCTAGCACGCCGCCCTCTCAAGGCGGTAGCGCCGGTTCGAATCCGGTCGGGGGTACAGATCCTTCCCGCGGGATCTCCAGGGTCGCTCCCGGAGGTTTTGATGCAGGATCGCTAGGGCCCCCGTTGTGTAGCGGCCTAGCACGCCGCCCTCTCAAGGCGGTAGCGCCGGTTCGAATCCGGTCGGGGGTACCAAGGTCTGGCTGGTCTAGACCATTGGGCTATAGTGTAATTGGCAACACGAGGGTTTCTGGTTCCCTTATTCTAGGTTCGAGTCCTGGTAGCCCAGCGTAGTACCGCAGTAAAGCTAGCCCCCGTTGTGTAGCGGCCTAGCACGCCGCCCTCTCAAGGCGGTAGCGCCGGTTCGAATCCGGTCGGGGGTACATGAGGAGAGGCCCTCCGCGATCATCGCGGAGGGCCTCTTCGTCGTTCCCGGACGGGCGCCGGGTCCGCGGACAAGTGCGGGCCCGGAGGCGCGAGTTCGGACGTGTGCGGCGTCGTTCGCGCCCCCGGGCCCGGGGGTGGTGTGGAGGAGGTCTGCGACCGGGGAGGGGCTCAGCCGGAGCGGCGCAGGGCCTCCGAGAGCCGGGCGGCCGCGTCGATGACGGCCTGGGCGTGCATGCGCCCGGGGTGCCGGGTCAGGCGCTCGATCGGGCCGGAGACCGATACGGCGGCCACCACGCGGTTCGAGGGGCCGCGCACCGGCGCCGAGACGGAGGCCACGCCGGGCTCCCGCTCGCCGATCGACTGGGACCAGCCGCGGCGCCGTACGCCGGACAGGGCCGTCGCCGTGAAGCGCGCGCCCTGAAGACCCCGGTGGAGCCGCTCGGGCTCTTCCCAGGCCATCAGGATCTGCGCCGCCGAGCCCGCCTTCATCGGGAGCGTGGAGCCCACCGGGACGGTGTCCCGCAGGCCCGACAGCCGCTCGGCGGCCGCCACGCAGATGCGCATGTCGCCCTGACGGCGGTAGAGCTGCGCGCTCTCGCCCGTCACGTCACGGAGGTGCGTGAGCACCGGTCCCGCCGTGGCCAGCAGACGGTCCTCGCCGGCCGCGGCGGCAAGCTCTGCCAGCCGCGGACCGAGGATGAACCGGCCCTGCATGTCCCTCGCCACCATCCGGTGGTGTTCCAGTGCCACGGCAAGGCGATGTGCCGTGGGTCGTGCGAGCCCTGTCGCCGCGACCAGCCCGGCGAGGGTGGCCGGACCGGACTCCAGTGCGCTCAATACCAGAGCTGCCTTGTCGAGAACGCCGACGCCGCTAGAGTTGTCCATGAAACGATATTCACGTCTCACACTGTGAAACGCAAGTTCAAATTTTCCAAGAACCAGCGAGTCTGTATGTACGGGTCCACGAACCACTGGATCCGGGACGGTGAGCCGGAGGGAAGAGCGATGGGTAGGACACTCGCGGAGAAGGTCTGGGACGACCATGTCGTCCGGCGCGCCGAGGGCGAGCCCGATCTCCTCTTCATTGATCTCCACCTGCTGCACGAGGTGACCAGCCCGCAGGCGTTCGACGGGCTGCGGCAGGCCGGCCGCAAGGTCCGGCGGCTGGACCTCACCATCGCGACCGAGGACCACAACACCCCCACCATCGACATCGACAAGCCGATCGCGGACCCGGTCTCCCGGGCCCAGCTGGAGACGCTGCGCAAGAACTGCGCCGAGTTCGGTGTCCGCCTGCACTCGCTGGGCGACGTGGAGCAGGGTGTCGTGCACGTCGTCGGCCCGCAGCTGGGTCTGACGCAGCCGGGCACCACCGTGGTCTGCGGTGACTCCCACACCTCCACGCACGGCGCCTTCGGCGCGCTGGCCTTCGGCATCGGCACCAGCCAGGTCGAGCACGTGCTGGCCACCCAGACGCTGCCGCTGGCCCGCCCCAAGACGATGGCCATCACCGTCACCGGCGAGCTGGCCGAGGGCGTCACCGCCAAGGACCTGATCCTGGCGATCATCGCCAAGATCGGCACCGGCGGCGGCCAGGGCTACATCCTGGAGTACCGCGGCGAGGCCGTCGAGAAGCTCTCGATGGAAGCCCGCATGACCATCTGCAACATGTCGATCGAGGCCGGCGCCCGCGCGGGCATGATCGCCCCCGACCAGACCACCTTCGACTACCTGGAGGGCCGCGACCACGCCCCCACGGGCGAGGACTGGGACGCGGCGGTCGCCTACTGGAAGACCCTGCGCACCGACGAGGACGCCGTCTTCGACGCCGAGGTCGTCATCGACGGCTCCGCGCTCTCCCCGTTCGTCACCTGGGGCACCAACCCGGGCCAGGGCGCGCCGCTGTCGGCCAACGTCCCCGACCCGGCTTCGTACGAGGACGCTTCGGAGCGCCTGGCCGCCGAAAAGGCCCTGGAGTACATGGGGTTGACCGCCGGGCAGCCGCTGCGCGAGATCAAGGTCGACACCGTCTTCGTAGGTTCCTGCACCAACGGCCGCATCGAGGACCTGCGTGCCGTCGCCGGGATCATCGGGGGCCGCAAAGTCGCCGACGGCGTACGGATGCTGGTCGTCCCCGGCTCCGTCCGGGTCGCGCTCCAGGCCGTCGAGGAAGGCCTGGACAAGGTCTTCAAGGACGCCGGCGCCGAATGGCGGCACGCGGGCTGCTCCATGTGCCTGGGCATGAACCCCGACCAACTGGCCCCCGGTGAGCGTTCCGCGTCCACCTCCAACCGCAACTTCGAGGGCCGGCAGGGCAAGGGCGGGCGCACCCACCTGGTCTCCCCGCAGGTGGCCGCCGCCACCGCGGTCCTGGGCCACCTGGCCTCGCCCGCCGACCTGTCCGACGCCAACGCCCCCGCCGGAGTCTGAACCATGGAAGCCTTCACCACCCACACCGGCCGTGCCGTCCCGCTGCGCCGCAGCAACGTCGACACCGACCAGATCATCCCGGCCCACTGGCTGAAGAAGATCACCCGCGACGGGTTCGAGGACGGGCTCTTCGAGGCCTGGCGCAAGGACCCGGAGTTCGTCACCAACCGCCCGGAGCGCCAGGGGGCGACCGTGCTGGTGGCCGGCCCTGACTTCGGCACCGGCTCCTCGCGCGAGCACGCCGTCTGGGCGCTGCAGAACTTCGGGTTCAAGACCGTCATCTCCTCCCGCTTCGCCGACATCTTCCGCGGCAACTCGCTGAAGAACGGTCTGCTGACCGTCGTCCTGCCGCAGGAGACCGTCGACCGGCTGTGGGAGCTCACCGAGGCCGACCCGACCGCCGAGATCACCGTCGACCTGGTCGACCGGAAGGTCCGAGCCGAGGGCGTCGAGGCGGAGTTCGAACTCGACGACAACGCGCGCTGGCGTCTGCTGGAAGGACTGGACGACATCTCGCTCACCCTTCAGAACGAAGCCGACATCGACGCCTACGAAAGTACCCGCCCGGCCTTCAAGCCGCGTACGGTCCGCGTCTGATTCCTGCCTGATCAGCGCTTATTCACCCTCGGGTGATCACATCGGCGACACTGTGCCCCCCGCCTTCCGGCGGGGGGCACAGCCGTATGTTGAGGCCCCGTGAGGCGACAACTCGCCCCAGATGGCACAATCTGTGCATGGAACGCGACAGTCAACTCGACCTCTACGAGCTCGTCGCGGACCGGTTGAAAGAAGCACACACCAGGGTGCGCGCACTGCAAGTCCCGGAGGGCGTAAGGATGGCGCTGTCCCGGAAGCTGTTGGTCGTCACTGCCGCGGCGAAACATGATCTCGCCGACGCGGCAAGGCGCCTGGACAGGTTGATGAAGGACCTCGACGAGGGTCGATTCCCTGAAGGCGACTGATGCGAAGGAACTCCGTAACGGCTCACATCGTTGCGGCACTAGGGTGATTAGCCCGTTTCGTGTTTGATTTGCGGTATATATCCGCCTAACGTGCGAAATAAGCTTGAACACATTCGTTCTGGCGAGGTCTCCGAAGGGGAAGACGTGAACAAGGCGCAGCTCGTAGAAGCGATTGCCGACAAGCTCGGCGGCCGCCAGCAGGCCGCCGACGCGGTCGACGCGGTACTGGACGCGATGGTCCGCGCGGTCGTCGCGGGCGACCGGGTCTCGGTCACGGGCTTCGGCTCGTTCGAGAAGGTCGACCGCCCGGCCCGCTACGCGCGCAACCCGCAGACGGGTGAGCGCGTCCGGGTCAAGAAGACCTCCGTTCCCCGCTTCCGCGCGGGTCAGGGCTTCAAGGACCTGGTCAGCGGCACCAAGAAGCTCCCCAAGGGCGACGAGGTGGCCGTGAAGAAGGCCCCGAAGGGCAGCCTGACCGGCGGTGCCTCGGCCACGGTCAAGAAGGCCGCCGCGAAGAAGGCGACCACCGCCAAGAAGGCCGCCGCGAAGACCACGGCCACGAAGACCGCCGCGAAGAAGACGACGGCGAAGAAGGCCACCCCGACCGTCAAGAAGACGGCCGCCAAGACCACGGTCGCGAAGAAGACCACGGCCACCGCGAAGAAGGCGGCCCCGGCGAAGAAGGCCACGGCGGCGGCGAAGAAGACCACCGCCACCGCGAAGAAGACCGCCCCGGCGGCCAAGAAGGCCACCGCGACGAAGGCGCCCGCCAAGAAGACGGCGACGCGCAAGGCCACCGCGAAGAAGACCACCGCCCGCAAGAAGTAAGGGCACGAGTCACACACGCCGGGCCGGCTTCCCCCCGGGGGAAGCCGGCCCGCGGTGCGTTCCTTCGCAGGTCGCAGGGGTGGCGGGAGTCCCGCCGGGGCCAGGGGGTCCGGCTAGAACGTCTGCAGGGTGACCAGGGTGACGCGCAGGGTGGCGCCCTCGCCGTCCGTCTCGATGCGCACCCGCTGCCCGGGCCGCAGCATCAGCAGGCCCCCCGCGTCGAAGGCCTCGGCCCCGAAGGGCACCGGGGTGCCGTCGTCCAGCAGCACGCTGCCGCTGCGGGTCTGGGAGTCGTACGTGTACGCGGTCGCCTGCATACGCGCACTGTATCGGGCCGTGTGGCGGCCCACGCCGAGGGACAGGGCCCTGCGCAGGTCCGGCCCGGTGTCCACGTCCCGCCGTACGCTCTCGACGTCCGCGAGGGCTATTTCCACCGCTCCCGAGGCGGAATGCCGGGCCCGGGACGGACCGCCGAACGCGGGTGCCAATTCCACGTCCGGACCGGCGGAAAGGAGGGTCGTCCCGATTCCCGCCGCATCCGCCAGAAATGCCCGGGGAAATGCGGCGGCGATATCGAGCACACGTAGCAATTCCGGCGGGCGCAGTGCCGGCAGGTCCGCGTTCATCGCGGCCAGCGGCGCCCCCGGCCGCCGGGCGCGCACGGCCCGCGCGCCGTGGTCCAGCGCGGCGTTGAGCCCCGCCGCCGGGGCGTCCGGCAGGATCCGCGCCCCCAGCCGGGCCAGTTCCGCCCCGGCCACGGCGTCGTCCGTGACGACCACCACATCCGCCACCGAGGCGCAGGCCAGTGCGCCCGCCACCGTGTCCTGCGCGAAGGCCAGGGCCAGCCCCGGACGGGAAGCGCCCACCGCGGCCGCCAGCCGGCTCTTGGCCAGCGCCAGGGGCTTCAGCGGGACCACCAGGCTCCAGACGGCGTTCGTGGCGGACTCCTTCGCTCCGTTGCGCGGCCGCACCCGCCCCGGCCCTGGGCGGGTCACGGCCCGGTCATCAGTCGGCCCATTGTCGCCTCAGACCGGCCGGAGGGGGGTCGGCCGGTCCGGGCGGGGCGTACGGTGTTCTCGACAGAGACCGGACCCGGGGCGACACTTGTCCGGCCCACGAGGCGCCGCGCCTCCCCCAGCCACCGCTGGAAGGTGCCGCACGCGCCCCGGTCCTAGAGGAAGGTGCTCCGAGTGTCCCGCCGCAGAATCGGCTTCTGGTACCGCCTGGCGGCGGTCATCGCAAAACCGCCGCTGGTAGTGCTCTTCAAGCGGGACTGGCGGGGAATGGAGCACATTCCGGCCGACGGCGGCTTTATCACCGCCGTCAATCACAACTCGTATCTGGACCCGCTGTCCTACGCGCACTTCCAGTACAACACCGGCCGGGTGCCCCGGTTGCTGGCCAAGGCCGGACTCTTCAAGGTGCCTTTCGTCGGCGCCATCCTGCGCGGATCGGGCCAGATCCCCGTCTACCGCGAGACCACCAACGCCCTGGACGCGTTCCGGGCCGCCGTGGACGCCGTCGAGCGCGGCGAATGCGTGGCGTTCTACCCCGAGGGCACCCTCACCCGCGACCCCGAGATGTGGCCGATGGCGGGCAAGACCGGTGTCGCCCGCGTGGCACTGATCACCCGGGCCCCCGTCATTCCGGTGGCCCAGTGGGGCGCCAACCTCGCGATGCCGCCGTACGCCAAGGAGAACAAGGTCCGCCTGTTCCCGCGCAAGACGCTCCAGGTGCTCGCCGGGCCGCCCGTGGACCTCTCGGCCTTCTACGGCAAGGACCCCACGCCGGAGGTCCTCAAGGGCGCCACCGAAGCCATCATGGCCGACATCACCGCCCTCCTGGAGGAGCTGCGCGGCGAGAAGGCTCCGGACGAGCCCTACGACCACCGCAAGGCCAGGGCGGAACAGCGGCGCAAGGCCGCGGGGGAGGGTTCCAAGTGACGCGTCCCGTCAAGGCGGCCGTGTTCTCGGCGGGCTCCTGGGGCACCGCCTTCGGCATGGTGCTCGCCGACGCCGGCTGCGAGGTCACCCTGTGGGCCCGCCGCCCGGAGGTCGCCGACGCCATCAACACCGACCGCGCCAACCCGGACTACTTCCCCGGCGCCGAGCTCCCGGCGAACCTGCGCGCCACCACCGACCCGGCCGAGGCGGCCCGCGACGCCGACTTCACCGTCCTGTCGATCCCCTCCCAGACCCTGCGCGGCAACCTGGCCGAGTGGGCCCCGCTGCTGGCCCCCGACACCGTCCTCGTCTCCCTGATGAAGGGCATCGAACTGGGCACCGCCAAGCGGATGAGCGAGGTCATCGAGGAGGTGGCCAAGGTCCCCTCCGAGCGCGTCGCCGTCGTCACCGGCCCCAACCTGGCCCGCGAGATCGTCGCCCGCCAGCCCGCCGCCTCCGTCGTCGCCTGCGTGGACGAGGCCGTGGCCCAGCGCCTCCAGGCCGCCTGCCACACCCCGTACTTCCGGCCGTACACCAGCACCGACGTCATCGGCTGCGAGCTCGGTGGCGCGGTCAAGAACGTCATCGGCCTCGCCGTCGGCATCGCCGACGGCATGGGCCTGGGCGACAACACCAAGGGCTCGCTCATCACCCGCGGCCTCGCCGAAGCCACCCGCCTGGGCCTGGCGATGGGCGCCGACCCGCTCACCTTCTCCGGCCTCGCCGGCCTCGGCGACCTCGTCGCCACCTGCTCCTCGCCGCTCTCCCGGAACCACACCTTCGGCACGAACCTGGGCCGCGGGATGACCCTGGAGGAGACCATCGCGGTCACGCGGCAGACCGCCGAGGGGGTCAAGTCCTGCCAGTCCGTGGCGGATCTGGCCCGCCGGTACGGGGTGGACATGCCGATCACCGAGACGGTCGTCGACATCGTCCACCACGGCAAGCCCACCCTGGTCGCGCTGAAGGAACTCATGGGCCGCAGCGCCAAACCGGAACGTCACTGACACCTTTCCGGACGCTTGAGCGGGTACTCTCGTGGCGATATGAGCAGCGAGAACCTCCCCCAGACCCCTGAGCAGCAGGGCCGCAAGCCCCGCGTGGCCGTCGTCTTCGGCGGCCGCAGCTCGGAACACGCCATCTCGGTCGTCACCGCGGGCGCTGTGCTGCGCTCCATCGACCGCTCCAAGTACGAGGTGCTGCCCATCGGCATCACCACGGACGGCCGGTGGGCGCTGACCGCCGACGCACCCGAGCGCATGGCCATCGCCGACCGCCGGCTCCCCGACGTGGAGTCGCTGGCGGAGTCCCCGGACGGCACCGTCGTGCTCCCCGTGGACCCCGCCAGCCGCGAGGTCGTCTACACCGAGCCCGGCTCCGTCCCCAAGGCACTGGGCGAGGTCGACGTCGTCTTCCCCGTCCTGCACGGCCCCTACGGCGAGGACGGCACCCTCCAGGGCCTCCTGGAGCTGTCCGGGATCCCGTACGTCGGCTGCGGCGTCCTCTCCTCGGCCGTCGGCCAGGACAAGGACTACATGAAGCGGGTGTTCACCTCCTACGGGCTGAACGTCGGCCCGTACGTGACCATCCGCCCCCGCGAGTGGGAGGCCGACCGGGACGCCGCCACGGCCAAGGTCCTGGACTTCGCCGCCGAACACGGCTGGCCGCTGTTCATCAAGCCCGCCCGCGCCGGCTCCTCCATCGGCATCACCAAGGTCGACGACGCCTCCGGGCTCGACGCGGCCATCGACGAGGCCCGCCGCCACGACCCGAAGGTCGTCGTGGAGGCGCTGCTGCGCGGCCGCGAGATCGAGTGCGGCGTCCTGGAGTTCGAGGACGGGCCGCGCGCCAGCGTGCCCGCGGAGATCCCGCCGGTCTCCAGCCACGACTTCTACGACTTCGAGGCGAAGTACATCGACTCCGCCGCCGGCCTCGTGCCCGCCCCGCTCACCGAGGAGCAGACCGCCGAGGTCCAGCGGCTCGCGATCGAGGCCTTCGAGGCCGCCTCCTGCGAGGGTCTGGTCCGCGCCGACTTCTTCCTCACCGAGGACGGCACCTTCGTCATCAACGAGATCAACACCCTCCCGGGGTTCACGCCGATCTCGATGTACCCGCGCATGTGGCAGGAGTCGGGCATCGAGTACCCGGAGCTCGTGGACCGGCTGATCCAGGCCGCCCTGCGCCGCTCCACCGGCCTGCGCTAGACCTCCCCCGGACCCCGTCCGGGGGACGCCGGGGCCCGTACAGCCGACCGCCCGCCAGGAGGAACCCTGGCGGGCGGCGGTGTGCGCGGGGGAGGGGGCGGGTCAGTACGAGGAGATGCCGACCGGCACGGCCTTGGCCACCGCGGCGGACAGGTCCACGAGCATGCTCGCGTCCGTGGCATGCTCCTTGTCGATCCAGACCTCCGTGTAGGCGAGCCGCGAGCCGGTGGTGAACTTCAGACCGCCGTCGGCCGGCCGCTCCACCAGCCAGCCGACGCCGTTCACCTCCACGCCGTCCGCCTTCGCGTCGGCCATCTTCGCGGGCCTGGGGATCCCGCACCGCAGTACGATCGCCGGGCCGCCCCACGCGGCGGTCAGGTCCGACGCCGGTTCGGTGGCGGTCCGCTCCAGCCCGGACACCGTCTCCGGGAGCTCCTTGTGCAGCGCGGCACAGAGCCCCGCGACGTCGGCGGGCGGCGCGGGCGGCGGAGTCACCCGGGCCGCGGAGGTCCCGGGGGAGCAGCCCGCCAGGGCCAGGCCCGCCGACAGGGCGGGCAGGGCCAGGAGACGCAGGGACCGGCGGTGCGAAGACATCACCGGCCAAGAGTAGACGGGGGCTACAGATGGACCACGGGGCAGGTCAGGGTGCGGGTGATCCCCTCCACCTGCTGCACCTTGGCGACCACCATGCGGCCGAGATCGTCGACGGTGTCGGCCTGGGCGCGCACGATGACGTCGTACGGCCCCGTCACGTCCTCGGCCTGGATCACCCCCGCGATGTTCCCGATGGACTCGGCGACGACCGACGCCTTGCCCACCTCGGTCTGGATGAGGATGTACGCCTGTACCACGGAACCTCCAGGGCGGCCACGAGGATCATTTCCCCTAACCTTCGGATGGGCCCGACGGAATCGGAAGGGCCGGGGGAAGAAGGGACGCCACGGTACCGCGTCGCCGGGTGCCACGGGGAGACCCGCAGACCAGGCGCCACGCACAGCGGGGCGTACGCAGACCAGAAGTTGACGTATCTGTTGACGGTACCCAGAGCTGTGACGGCTCGCGACCGCAAGCGGACTTGCCAAGAAGGGGCACAGCGATGAAGGGCACTGTGGGCGAGCTGGGGGAATTCGGGCTCATCAGGGAGCTCACCTCACGGCTCACCACCACCCCGGCGGTCCGGCTCGGGCCGGGCGACGACGCCGCGGTCGTGTCGGCCCCCGACCGGCGGGTCGTGGCCAGCACGGACATCCTGCTGGAGGGCAGGCACTTCCGGCGCGACTGGTCCACCGCCTACGACGTCGGCCGCAAGGCCGCCGCCCAGAACCTGGCCGACATCGCCGCCATGGGCGCGGTACCGACGGCCATCCTCCTCGGCCTCGTCGTCCCGGCGGAGCTGCCGGTCACCTGGCCCACCGAGCTGATGGACGGCATCCGCGACGAGTGCCAGGTCGCCGGCGCGGCCGTGGTCGGCGGCGACGTCGTCCGCGGGGACACCATCACCGTCTCCATCACCGCCCTCGGCGACCTGCGCAACCACGAGCCCGTGCTGCGCTCCGGCGCCCAGCCCGGCGACGTCGTGGCCGTCACCGGCTGGCTCGGCTGGTCCGCGGCCGGCTACGCGGTGCTCTCGCGCGGCTTCCGCTCCCCGCGGGCCTTCGTCGAGGCGCACCGGCGCCCCGAGCCGCCGTACCACGCGGGCCCGGCGGCCGCCGGACTCGGCGCCACCGCCATGACCGACGTCAGCGACGGCCTGATCGCCGACCTCGGGCACATCGCCGAGGCCAGCCACGTCCGGATCGACCTGCGCTCGGGGGCCGTGGACATCCCGACCCAGATGCACGACATCGGCCAGGCCGTGGGCGTCGACCCGCTCCAGTGGGTGCTCACCGGGGGAGAGGACCACGCCATCGTGGCCACCTTCCCGCCCGACGTGAAGCTCCCGGCCCGCTGGAAGGTCATCGGCGAGGTCCAGCACCGCTCCGCCCTGCCCCAGGTGACCGTGGACGGCGCCCCCTGGACCAGCACCGGGGGCTGGGACCACTTCGGGGCCGACCCGGCCGAGGGCGAGACCCCGTGAGCGGGCACCCCCCGCTGTGCCTGACCGTCGCCGGATCCGACTCCGGCGGCGGCGCGGGCATCCAGGCCGACCTGAAGACCATGCTCGCGCTCGGCGTGCACGGCATGAGCGTGGTCACCGCCGTGACCGCGCAGAACTCCCTCGGGGTGAAGGGGGCCTGGGAGCTCCCCGCCGAGGCCGTCACGGCCCAGTACCGGGCCGTCGTGGACGACATCGGGGTGCAGGCCGTCAAGACCGGCATGCTCTCCTCCGCCGTCCTGGTGGAAACCGTCGCGGGGCTGCTGGCCGGCACGGACGCCCCGGTGGTCGTGGACCCCGTGGGGGTCTCCAAGCACGGGGACGCCCTGCTCGCCGCCTCGGCGCTGGACGCCGTACGGGCAGAGCTGCTGCCCCGGGCCACGGTCGCCACGCCGAACCTCGACGAGGTGACGCAGCTGACCGGGCTGGCCGTCGAGGACGAGGACGGCATGCGGCGGGCCGCCGACGCGATCCTCGGCTTCGGGCCCCGCTGGGCGCTGATCAAGGGCGGCCACCTCGCCGCCCACGGCGGGCAGGCCGTGGACCTGCTGACCGACGGCTCCGAGGATCTGTGGCTGCGGGCGCCCCGCCACGACAACCGGCACACCCACGGCACCGGCTGCACCCTCGCCAGCGCGGTCGCCGCGGGCCTGGCCAAGGGGCTCCCCGTCCCGGAGGCCGTCACGGCCGCCAAGGAGTACGTCACCGGCGCCATCGCCGCCGGCTTCGCGCTCGGCGGCGGCATCGGCCCGGTGGACCACGCCTGGCAGTGGCGCTGACACCGTCAGGACAAGGCAAAAGGCCGGCCCACCAGAGGTGGACCGGCCTTCTTGGCAACCGGAAAGGGCTGCGCTACGACGACGGGAGGCGTCAGCGCGAGACCTTGCCGGCCTTGATGCACGAGGTGCAGGCGTTGAGGCGCTTCGGCGTCCCATTGACCACGGCACGGACGCGCTGGATGTTCGGGTTCCAGCGACGCGAGGTGCGGCGGTGCGAGTGGGAGATGTTGTTGCCGAAGCTCGGCCCCTTGGCGCAAACGTCGCAGTTGGCAGCCACAGGTCACTCCAAGACTTCAGATGCAATTACGGTGGAATCCGGCACACCGGAATCAGAGATCTGAAGTGGCTTGCCGGACGAATGACCCGACTCTCGACGGGCAACCTGAGCAGCATACAACGACTGCTTGGGTCCGAGAAAACTACCATGACGGGGCCGGGCTCCGCCCCGGCGTCCCGGGCGGGCGGCCGACCTTCGTTACCCTGCGGTGAACCCTGGCCCGCACAAGGAGGAACGCCCGGTGGCGCACGAGCCCGAGCCGCAGCCCGCCGACGAGTTCGACGCCGAAGCGGTGCGCACCTGGAGCTCCCTGGCCCTGGCCGCCCTGGGCCGCGCCCGCACGGACATCGACGCCATCAACGTCTACCCCGTCGCGGACGCCGACACCGGCACCAACCTCTACCTCACCGCCGAATCCGCCGACCGCGCCCTGACCGAGGCCCTCGCCGGGACCGCCCCCGGCGTGACCGACGGCACAGCCCGCCCCGCCCCCGCCTCCCTGCCCGAAGCCGTACGGGCCTACGCGCACGGCGCGCTCATAGGCGCCCGGGGCAACTCCGGGACGATCCTCGCCCAGCTGCTGCGCGGAGTGGCCGACGTCCTCTCCGCCGACCCCGCCGGCCGCGCCCCCGGCCCCCTGCTGGCCCGAGCCCTGGAGCGGGCCGCCGAGGAGGCCTACCAGGCCGTCGCGCACCCCGTCGAAGGGACGATGCTCACCGTCGCCGGCGCCGCCGCCCGCGCCGCGGGGGCCGCCTCCGGGACCGCCGCCGACGTGGCCCGCGCCGCCTACGAGGGCGCCCGCGCGGCCCTCGCCGGCACCCCCGCCCAGCTGGCCGCCCTCGGCAGGGCCGGGGTCGTCGACGCGGGGGGCTGCGGGCTGGTCGCCGTCCTCGGGGCGCTCTGGCAGGCCCTGTCCGGCCAGGAGCCCGAGCCCGATCCCGTCCGGGGGCCGGCCGTGCCCCTGGAACGCCTCCCCGAGCCGTGCGCCCAGGAGGAGGGCGGGCCCGGCTACGAGGTGATCTACCTGCTGAAGGCCTCCGAGGAAGCCGTCGGCGCACTGCGCACCGCCCTCGACGTGCTCGGCGACTCCCTGGTGGTGGTCGGCGGCGACGGGCTGTGGAACGTCCACGTCCACGTCGACGACCCCGGCGCGGCCGTCGAAGCCGGAGTCGAAGCCGGCCGGCCGTACCGCATCCGCATCACCCACTTCGGTGACGAACGCCGCCGCGCCAGCGCCCCGCGCGCCCAGCGGGCCGTCGTTGCCGTGGTCCAGGGGGAAGGGCTGGCCGCGCTGTACGGGGAGGCGGGCGCGACCACCGTCCCCGCCCGCCCCGGCGAGCCTCCCGCCGTCGCCGACCTGCTCGACGCCGTCCGCCGGGCCCACGCCCGCGAGGTGGTCCTGCTGCCCGGCAGCGCCGAACTCCGCGCGGCCGCCGGAGCCGCCGCCGAGCAGGCCCGCGCCGACGGCGTGCGCGTGGCCGTGATCCCCACCCGGTCCGCCGTCCAGGGCCTGGCCGCCCTCGCCGTCCACGACCCGCAGGCCAGCTTCGACGAGGACGTCGTCACCATGACCGCCGCCGCCGGCGCCACCCGCTACGGGGAACTCGCCGTCGCCGAACGGCAGTCCTTCACCTCCGCCGGGATCTGCCAGGCCGGGGACGTCCTCGGGCTCATCGACGGCGACGTCGCCGTCATCGGCGCGGGCCTGCCCGAGACGGCCGAGGCGGTCCTGGAGCGGATGCTCGGCTCCGGCGGCGAACTGGTCACCCTCGTCCTGGGCCCCGAGGCCCCCGACGCCCTCGCCGCGCGCCTGGAGGCGTACGTCCAGCAGTCCCACCTGGCCGTGGACACCGTCACCTACAGCGGCGGCAGGCACTGCGCGCCCCTGCTCATCGGAGTCGAATAGCGGCCCTGTCACAAGCATGGTGTGCAATGGAACACGTGCCCGCGCTCGACGAAGACCTCAAGAAGACCCTCGGCCCCGCCACCGCCAAGGTGCTCGCCGAGCAGCTCGGCCTGCACACGGCCCTGGACCTGCTCCACCACTACCCCCGGCGGTACGCCGAGCGCGGCGAGCTGACCTCGCTCGCCGACCTCGCCGACCAGCTCGACGAGCACGTCACGGTCGTCGCCCAGGTCGCCGACGCCCGGATCCTGACCTTCAACGGGGGCCGCGGCAAGCGGCTGGAGGTCACCATCACCGACGGCAGCGGCCGCCTCCAGCTCGTCTTCTTCGGCGCCGGCGTCCACAAGCCGCACAAGGAGCTGCTCCCCGGCAGCCGCGCGATGTTCGCGGGCAAGGTCTCCCGCTTCAACCACAAGCTCCAGCTCGCCCACCCCGCCTACGAACCCCTCGGCGGGGACGCCTCCGACCGGGACGCCGCCACCGCCTTCGCCAACCAGCTGATCCCGATCTACCCGGCCTGCGCCAAGCTGGAGTCCTGGAAGATCGCCAAATGCGTGGACGCCGTCCTGCCCCGCGCCGCCGAGGCCGTCGACCCGCTCCCGCCCGCCCTGCGCGACGGCCGCGGACTGGTCCCGCTCCCCGAGGCCCTCCTCAAGATCCACCGCCCGGCCACCAAGGCCGACATCGAGGACGCCCGGCGCCGCCTGAAGTGGGACGAGGCCTTCGTCCTCCAGGTCGCCCTCGCCCGCCGCCGGCACGCCGACTCCCAGCTCCCGGCCGTCGCCCGCCGCGCCACCCCCGGCGGACTCCTCGACGCCTTCGACGCGAAGCTCCCCTTCACCCTCACCGAAGGCCAGCGGAAGGTCTCCCAGGAGATCTTCGACGACCTCGCCACCAGCCACCCCATGCACCGCCTCCTCCAGGGCGAAGTCGGCTCGGGAAAGACCATGGTGGCGCTGCGGGCCATGCTCGCCGTCGTCGACTCCGGCGGCCAGGCCGCCATGCTCGCCCCCACCGAGGTCCTCGCCCAGCAGCACCACCGCTCCGTCACCGAGATGATGGGCGAGCTCGCCGAAGGCGGCATGCTCGGCGGATCCGACCGGGGCACCAAGGTGGTCCTGCTCACCGGCTCCATGGGGACGGCCGCCCGCCGCCAGGCCCTCCTCGACCTCGTCACCGGCGAGGCCGGCATCGTCATCGGCACCCACGCCCTGATCGAGGACAAGGTCCAGTTCCACGACCTCGGCCTCGTCGTCGTCGACGAACAGCACCGCTTCGGCGTCGAACAGCGCGACGCCCTGCGCTCCAAGGGCAAGCAGCCGCCGCACCTGCTCGTCATGACCGCCACCCCCATCCCGCGCACCGTCGCCATGACCGTCTTCGGCGACCTGGAGACCTCCGTCCTCGACCAGCTCCCCGCCGGCCGCTCCCCGATCGCCACCCACGTGGTCCCGTCCAAGGACAAGCCGCACTTTCTCGCCCGCGCCTGGGAACGGGTCCGCGAAGAGGTCGGCAACGGCCACCAGGCCTACGTCGTCTGCCCCCGCATCGGCAATGGCGACGACGAGGCCGCCGACCCCAAGGGCAAGAAGAAGGCCTCCGCCGAGGACGAGGCCGAGAAGCGCCCGCCGCTCGCCGTCCTGGAGATCGCCGAACAGCTCGGCCGCGGCCCCCTCGCCGGACTCTCCGTCGAGGTGCTGCACGGCCGGATGGACCCCGCCGACAAGGACGACGTCATGCGCCGCTTCGCCGCCGGCGAGGTCAAGGTGCTCGTCGCCACCACCGTCATCGAGGTCGGCGTGAACGTCCCCAACTCGACCGTCATGGTCATCATGGACGCCGACCGCTTCGGCGTCTCCCAGCTCCACCAGCTCCGCGGCCGCGTCGGCCGCGGCTCCGCCCCCGGACTGTGCCTGCTCGTCAGCGAGATGCACGAGGCCAGCCCCGCCCGCGCCCGCCTCGCCGCCGTCGCCGCCACCCTCGACGGCTTCGAACTCT
The DNA here is from genome assembly GCF_055580265.1 of Streptomyces sp. NPDC032091. Classification (NCBI taxonomy): domain Bacteria; kingdom Bacillati; phylum Actinomycetota; class Actinomycetes; order Kitasatosporales; family Streptomycetaceae; genus Streptomyces; species Streptomyces sp. NPDC032091. Next base: position 24,791 of record NZ_JBVILR010000035.1, read on the forward strand.
CCCGGATCGACCTCGAACAGCGCCGCGAGGGCGACGTCCTCGGCCAGGCCCAGTCCGGCGTCCGCTCCTCCCTGCGCATGCTCGCCGTCATCGAGGACGAGGAGGTCATCGCCGAGGCCCGGGAGGAGGCCACCCGCGTGGTCGCCGCCGACCCCGCACTGGAGCACCTGCCCGGACTGCGCACCGCCCTCGACGCCCTGCTCGACACCGAACGCGAGCAGTACCTGGAGAAGGGCTGAGCGGGACGACCTATCGTGGGAGGCCAGCACGGAGGCCCCGGCCTCCCACGACCGCCGCAGAGAAGGACCCCAGATGACCCGCGTGATCGCCGGAACCGCCGGCGGGCGGCGGCTGGCCGTGCCGCCCGGCACCGGCACCCGCCCGACCTCCGACCGGATGCGCGAAGGGCTCTTCTCCACCTGGGAGTCACTCCACGGCGTCCAGGACTCCCGGGTCCTCGACCTGTACGGCGGCTCCGGCGCCGTCGGCCTGGAAGCCCTCTCCCGGGGCGCCGCCCACACCCTCCTGGTCGAAGCCGACGCCAAGGCCGCCAAGGCCATCCGGGACAACATCAGGACCCTGGGCCTCCCCGGCGCCGAGTTCCGGGCCGGCAAGGCCGAGCAGGTCGTGGCGTCCCCGGCGCCCGGGAACCCGTACGACATCGTCTTCCTGGACCCGCCGTACGCCGTCGAGCACGCCGACCTCGGCGAGATCCTCCTCACACTCCGCGCCAATGGCTGGCTCACCGACGACGCGCTCGTCACGGTGGAGCGCAGCACGAGGAGCGGTCCGTTCCCGTGGCCGGAGGGTTTCGAGCCGCTGCGTTCGCGCAAGTACGGCGAAGGCACCCTTTGGTACGGTCGCGCCGCCTCCACCAGCGAACACTCATGAACGAGGGAGCTCAGTTGCGCCGCGCGGTCTGTCCGGGATCCTTCGACCCCATCCACAACGGGCACCTCGACGTCATCGGACGCGCCTCCAGGCTGTACGACGTCGTCCACGTCGCCGTGATGATCAACCCCTCGAAGAAGGGCCTGTTCACCGTCGAGGAGCGGATCGAGATGATCCGCGAAGCCACCGCCGACTACGGCAACGTCGAGGTCGAGTCCTTCCACGGCCTCCTCGTCGACTTCTGCAAGCAGCGGGACATCCCGGCCATCGTCAAGGGCCTGCGCGCGGTCAGCGACTTCGACTACGAACTCCAGATGGCCCAGATGAACATGGGCCTGTCGGGCGTCGAGACCCTGTTCGTCCCCACCATCCCCACCTACAGCTTCCTGTCCTCCTCGCTGGTCAAGGAGGTCGCGGCCTGGGGCGGCGACGTCACCCACCTGCTCCCCGCACACGTCCACGCGGCGCTGACCGAACGGCTGCGCGCCAAGTAGGCCGGCGGCGGGGGGCCCGGGGTTTCCCGACCCGTCCCGCGCGTCCCTCCGGTGGCCCTACAGTCGTCCCGTCAGTCCGAGGCGAAGAGAGCGCGAGCCCCCATGGACGTACAGAAGAAGCTGGACGAGATCGTCGCGGCCGTCGGCGGCGCCCGGTCGATGCCCATGTCGGCCTCCTGCGTGGTCAACCGCGCGGAGCTCCTCGCCCGGCTCGAAGAGGTACGCCAGGCGCTGCCCGGCTCGCTCGCCCAGGCCCGGGAGCTGATCGGCGGGCGCGACCAGATGGTCGAGGACGCCCGCCAGGAGGCGGACCGGATCATCGAGTCGGCGCATGCCCAGCGCGGCTCCCTGATCTCCGACACCGAGATCGCCCGCCGCGCGCAGGACGAGGCCGACCGGATCCTCGCCGACGCCCGCCGCGAGGCCGCCGAGATCCGGGCCGAGGCCGACGACTACGTCGACAGCAAGCTCGCCAACTTCGAGGTCGTCCTCAGCAAGACCATCGCCGCCGTCGACCGCGGCCGCGAGAAGCTCCTGGGCCGCGGGCCCGGCCTGGACGACCGGGGCTTCGACGACAGCGGCGCCCCCGAGCCCAGCCCCGACCCGCCGGCCCGGCGCGAGCAGGCGGACGCGTACGTGGACACCAAGCTCGCCACCGTCGAGGCGGTGCTCGCCAAGACCCTGGAGGCCGTCGGCCGCGGACGCCAGAAGCTGCTGGGCCGGGTGCCCACCGACGACCTCGGCGCGCACATGGCCGCCCAGGACGCGGCGGGCGAGCAGCACGCCCGCCCGTCCAGCGACGCGGACTTCCTGGCCGGGCTGGCCGAGCCCGAGCCGCCGGCGATCCCCGCCCAGGCGGCCCCGGTCTACGACGACTACGCGGCGGCGGCCTACACCACGCCCTACCCGCACCCCCCTCAGCAGGACGGCTACGGCTACCAGGACCCGTACGCCGGTGCGGGTACCGGCTCCGCCGGAGCGGCCTACGCCGCGCCCTACGCCCCGCAGCAGCCGGACCCGTACGGCTACGCCCCGCAGCCCGACCCCTATGCCGCGTACCCGCAGCATCCGCAGCCCCACCACCCGCAGCAGCCGGCGCTCGACGAGACCAGCTTCTTCGACACGAGCATGATCAACCTGGAGCAGCTGCGCCAGTACGAGCAGGGTCGCTAGCCCGGATTGGGCTCTGAGCGAAGCGGCGGGTATCCTGGCTCTTCGGTCGCGCGTATGCGCCGCGATCCATGCTGCCCCAGAGCGGCGAAATCTTTGATCTTCAGCGATCTGTGAAAGCAGGAACGGCCCTGAACACCCGCCTCGACCACCGCAACCCCCTCGTGTTCGACACGCACGAGCTGGGCCGGCGTCCTGGTGCCATGCAGCGGCTGTCCCGCGAGGTCCAGGCGCCGGCGGACTTCGGTCTCGTCGACGTCATCGGAGTGCCGGAAGGCGCCCCGGTGAAGATCGAGCTCCGCCTGGAGTCGGTCATGGAAGGGGTGCTTGTCACAGGCACCGTCCGTGCAAAGGCCGTGGGGGAGTGCGTAAGGTGTCTGGAGGCCGTCGAGCGCGAGCTCAAGGCGGACTTCCAGGAGATGTTCTCGTACCCTGACGCCGACGACCGGAGCCACCGCAAGGCGGAGCCGGCCGACGACGCCGAGGACGACGAGGACACGCTCTTCCTTGAGGACGGATTGTTCGACCTCGAACCCGTGCTGCGGGACGCGGTGGTGCTCGCACTGCCCATGCAGCCGGTGTGCCGGGAGGATTGTCTCGGACTGTGCCCCGAATGCGGGCTCAGCCTGAACGACGACCCGGAGCACCACCACGACGCCGTCGACATCCGTTGGGCGGCATTGCAGGAACTCGTCGTGACCGATCAGGACGACGAGAAGGACAACATGAGCGGCACTGCATCTGACGGAGTTCAGAGCGCCGCCGAGAAGCAGGAGAAGTAGCCGTGGCTGTTCCGAAGCGGAAGATGTCGCGCAGCAACACGCGCCACCGCCGGTCGCAGTGGAAGGCTGCGGTCCCCACCCTGGTTTCGTGCGAGCGTTGCCAGGAGCCGAAGCTCCAGCACATCGCGTGCCCGAGCTGCGGCACCTACAACAAGCGCCAGGTCCTCGAGGTCTGAGCGGCTGGTGAGAGGCGCAATGTCTGAGCTGTCCAACGCTGAGAAGCAGGCAGTCAGTAACAACGCGGCCTCGTCCCACACGCTTCTGGAAGGGCGGCTCGGGTATCAACTTGAGTCCGCCCTTCTGGTGCGTGCGCTGACCCACCGCTCGTACGCGTACGAGAACGGCGGTCTGCCCACCAACGAGCGGCTGGAGTTCCTCGGGGACTCCGTCCTGGGCCTGGTGGTCACCGACACGCTGTACACGACCCACCCCGACCTGCCGGAAGGCCAGCTGGCCAAACTGCGGGCCGCGGTCGTCAACTCGCGCGCGCTGGCGGAGGTCGGCCGTGGCCTCGACCTGGGCTCCTTCATCCGGCTGGGCCGGGGCGAAGAGGGCACGGGCGGCCGGGACAAGGCCTCCATCCTCGCCGACACCCTCGAAGCGGTGATCGGCGCGGTCTACCTCGACAAGGGCCTCGACGCGGCCTCGGAGCTGGTCCACCGGCTCTTCGACCCGCTCATCGAGAAGTCCTCGAACCTCGGTGCCGGCCTGGACTGGAAGACCAGCCTCCAGGAGCTCACGGCGGCCGAGGGTCTCGGCGTGCCCGAGTACCTGGTCACCGAGACCGGTCCGGACCACGAGAAGACCTTCACCGCTGCCGCCCGCGTCGGTGGTGTCTCGTACGGCACCGGTACCGGCCGCAGCAAGAAGGAAGCGGAACAGCAGGCTGCCGAATCCGCGTGGCGCGGGATCCGTGCCGCCGCGGACGAGCGGAAGGCCGCGGAAGCGGCGTCCGCCGAGGCGCCCGCCGGGACCGACGGGGCGCCGACCCCCGCCGACCCGGCGGCGACGGTCTGACCGGCGCTTCCTTCGGGTACGTCCCGCCCGCCCCCGCCTCTGGCGGGGGCGGGCGGTCCCGTTTCCGGGCGGGGCCCCTGGTGCGCCGGGCCGCCGGGTAGGCTCGCGGCAGAGCCGGACGCCGTGCCGCCGCGTCCCGCGAAGCCCGCTTCACCCGGAGGAACACCGTGCCCGAGCTGCCCGAGGTCGAAGTGGTGCGGCGCGGCCTGGAGCGCTGGGTGGCCGGGCGGACCGTCGCCGCCGTGGAGGTGCTCCACCCCAGGGCCGTGCGCCGGCACCCGGCGGGCGGGGCCGACTTCGCGGCGCGCCTGGCCGGAGGGACCATCGGGGTCCCGCACCGGCGCGGGAAGTACCTGTGGCTGCCGTTGCAGGACCGGGACCTGTCCGTCCTCGGGCACCTCGGGATGAGCGGGCAGCTGCTGGTGCAGCCGTCCGGTGCCCCCGACGAGAAGCACCTGCGCATCCGGGTGCGCTTCGCCGACGACGCCGGGACCGAGCTGCGCTTCGTCGACCAGCGGACCTTCGGCGGGCTTTCCCTGCACGAGGTCGCCCCCGGCAGCGAGGAGGGGCTCCCGGACGTCATCGCGCACATCGCCCGCGACCCCCTGGACCCCCTGTTCGACGAGGGGGCCTACCACCTGGCGCTGCGCGCGAAGCGCACCACCCTCAAGCGGGCCCTGCTGGACCAGTCGCTGGTCAGCGGGGTCGGCAACATCTACGCCGACGAGGCCCTGTGGCGCGCGAGGCTGCACTACGAGCGCCCCACGGCGACGCTGACCCGCCCCCGGAGCACGGAACTGCTCACCCATGTGCGGGAGGTCATGAACGCCGCGCTCGCGGTCGGCGGGACCAGCTTCGACAGCCTGTACGTCAACGTGAACGGCGAGTCGGGCTACTTCGACCGGTCCCTGGACGCCTACGGGCGCGAGGGCGAGCCCTGCCGCCGCTGCGGTACGCCGATGCGGCGGCGGGCCTGGATGAACCGGTCCAGCTACTTCTGCCCGCGCTGTCAGAGGGCGCCGCGCGCGGTGTCGTAGGACTGCCGCGAGCTGAGCACCGCGTCCATGTTCTCCTCCACGAAGTGGATCAGGGAGAGCAGGCGGTCGGCGACCTCCCTGCCGAGGGGGGTGAGCTCGTAGTCGACGCGGGGCGGGTTGGTCGGCTGGGCCTCGCGGCTGACGATGCCGTCGCGCTCCAGCGCGTGCAGGGTCTGGGAGAGCATCTTCTCGCTGACGCCCTCGACGCGGCGGCGCAGCTCGTTGAAGCGGCGGGGGCCGTCGCGCAGGGCTCCCACGGTGAGGCTGCCCCAGCGGCCGGTGACGTGTTCCAGGGTCTCCCGCGAGGGACAGGCGCGCGCGAAGACGTCGAACGGCAGGTCGGCCGCGGCGGCGTCGGCGCAGAGGTCGGTACAGGCAGGGGTCTCCATGCCTCCCAGCGTACCCCCGGGTAGCGCTAACTGTCTGCTTGCGCTTTCTAAAAGTTAGTGCTTCTCTTGTTCCGTCGCACCGCGGCCCACCGCGGCGCACCGGAACAGCCCTCTAGGAGTAGCGCCATGTCTGCCACCATCCCCGCCCCCGTCGTCTCGATCGCCTACCACTCGGGCTACGGGCACACCGCCGTCGTCGCCGAGGCCGTGCGGGCCGGCGCCGCCGCGGCCGGGGCGACCGTCCACGTCGTCAAGGTCGACGCGATCACCGACGCCGAGTGGGAACTCCTCGACGCCTCCGACGCGATCGTCTTCGGCTCCCCGACCTACATGGGCACCGCGTCCGGCGCCTTCCACGTCTTCGCCGAGGCCACCTCGAAGCGCTGGTTCGGCGACGTCTGGCAGGACAAGGTCGCGGCGGGCTTCACCAACTCCGCCTCCAAGTCCGGCGACAAGCTCAACACCCTCCAGTACTTCCAGATGCTGGCCTCGCAGCACGGCATGAGCTGGGTGAACCTCGGTCTGAAGCCGGGCTGGAACTCCTCCACCGGCAGCGAGTACGACCTCAACCGCCTCGGCTTCTCCTCCGGCGCCGCCGCCCAGAGCAACTCCGACGAGGGTCCGGAGGCCGTGCACAAGGCCGACATCGCGACCGCCGAGCACCTCGGCCGCCGGGTCGCCGAGCACACCCGCGTGGTCATCGCGGGCCGGGCGGCGCTGGCGGCGGCCTCGGCCTGACCCCGCCACGGGGCCGGCGGCCGGTTCTAGAAGCCGAAGTCCTGGGTCCACCAGGGGCCGCCGGCGCCGAAGTAGACGCCGACGCCGAGGGTGCGGAATTCGCAGTTGAGGATGTTCGCGCGGTGGCCCGGGCTGTTCATCCAGGACTCCATCACCGTCTTGGCGTCACCCTGGCCGCGCGCGATGTTCTCGCCGCCCATGCCGGATATCCCGGCGTTCTGGGCCCGCTGCCAGGGGGTCTTCCCGTCCGGGTCGGTGTGGTCGAAGAAGCCCCGTACGGCCATGTCCTTGCTGAAGGCGGCGGCCAGCGCGGCCAGCGGCGGGTTCGCGCGGACCGGGACGCAGCCGGCCTGGGCGCGCTCCTGGTTGACCAGGGCGAGGACCTCCGCCTCCGCGGACGGGTTCGCCACCCCGGCCGCCGGCGGCTTGGGCGCCGCGGGCTTGGGGGCGGCCGCCTTCGGGGGCTGCGGGGCACTCGTCTTCTCCGGCGCCTTCGTGGAGGCCGACGGGGAGGGCGTGGGCGTCGGCGAGGCCGACGGGGACGGAGAGGCCGAAGGGCTGGGGGAGGCCGACGCGGTGGCCGACGGGGTGCCCGCGCCGGGGCCGGCGGAGGCGCGGCCGGACAGGTTGGCGAGGCCGCCCTGGTCCAGTCCCCGTTCCGGGCTCGGGGTGGGCTTCGCGCGGGCCTCGGTCCGGTCGGCGGAGCCCGTGCCGACGTACGGGAAGGAGCCGCCGACCGGTACGAAGCCGGTCGTGACGGCGGCCGTGCCGAGGACCACGGCCACCGAGACGCCGAGCAGGCCGGTGCGCACCGCGGTGCGCCTGGCACCGCGGCGCGGCGCGGCGTGGAGTCGGTGGCGTCCCATCGGTCGCGGCCCCTTCTTTGCAAGATCGAATTTGCTCACCCGAACGGGTGAGTCATTGGTGGGGGACTGTAGCCCATGCCGCACAGGGACCGACGGGATCAAGAGGCCTCGGCCCGGTTAGCGTTCTTGCATGAATGAAGATGTCCGCATGACCGCCTGGGTGCGCGGCCGTGTACAGGGAGTGGGCTTCCGCTGGTTCACCAGGGCCAATGCCCTGGAGATCGGCGGGCTGGCCGGCTTCGCGCTCAACTTGGACGACGGCCGAGTGCAGGTCGTGGCCGAAGGGCAACGTGAGAATTGCCACCGGCTGCTCGACTGGCTCCGCGACGGCGACACGCCCGGCCGGGTGGACGGGGTGACGGAGATCTGGGGCACACCGCGCGGCGGCTACGACGGTTTCGAGATCCGGTGATCTATCGACCGATCATGGACTGATCAGACTCCAGGACCGTCCGCACCCGGTCGGAACTGCGCATTCGCCGTCGACCCGTTGCCGTCGGCGGCGAACCGTGGAAGGCTCGGATACGAGGATGATCTCCGCGCCCCCCGCGAGGCCCGGGCTGGCCGCCGATACGGCGCGTGATCGTGTTGACCGTCAAACTTTTTGGTGAGACGCTGGAAGCCCCGCGCACCCGAGCTGTTTGGCAGTGCTGGCAGGAGAGCAGCGTCAGCAAGAGAACGAGTGCAGTGACTGACAGTCGCTGTCGGACATCCGCGGGTGCGATTCCCTCACGACCCACACCGCTTCGGTCGGTCACTCAGTGTGGAGGACCATCCATCATGGCAAAGGCGCTTCTCGGTTACGTCGGCGGCTCCGACCCGCGACTCCTCGCCGAGATGCGACGGCTTCAGCAGCGCGTCCAGGACCTCGAGTCCGAGCTCGGACGGATCCAGTCCGAGAACGACGCCCTGACCGCGGCCGCCGCTCAGCACGGGGACTCGCTGCTCGACAGCATGGACCTCGATGTATCCCAGGCGGAGCCTGCGCTCACCTGATCCGCGACTCACCCCGTCGTTCGACTCCAGCCCAGGCACGATCTGCAAGGGCCTCGCATGATCTGCAAGGGACGCTCCGGCGTCCCTTCTTTCTTGCGGCGGCCGCGACCACCGGGCCCGGTGGGCCGCCACAGGCGCATGGGGCCAGGTGGGGGCTGATTCCTTTGGCGTCTGATCTGCCCTGCACCTTCACGGGTGAAACCGGACGCGGAAGGTAGAGTCCGGCGGCGTGCACCTCAAGTCCCTGACCCTGCGCGGCTTCAAGTCCTTCGCCTCCGCCACCACCCTCCGCTTCGAGCCGGGCATCACCTGTGTCGTGGGCCCCAACGGTTCGGGCAAGTCCAACGTGGTGGACGCCCTGTCCTGGGTCATGGGCGAGCAGGGGGCCAAGTCCCTGCGCGGCGGCAAGATGGAAGACGTCATCTTCGCCGGGACGACGGGCCGGCCGCCGCTCGGCCGTGCCGAGGTCTCCCTCACCATCGACAACTCCGACGGCGCCCTGCCCATCGAGTACGCCGAGGTCACCATCACGCGGATCATGTTCCGCGGCGGCAGCAGCGAATACCAGATCAACGGGGACACCTGCCGGCTCCTCGACATCCAGGAACTCCTCTCCGACTCCGGCATCGGCCGCGAGATGCACGTCATCGTCGGCCAGGGCCAGCTCGACTCCGTCCTGCACGCCGATCCGATGGGCCGCCGCGCCTTCATCGAGGAGGCCGCCGGCGTCCTCAAGCACCGCAAGCGCAAGGAGAAGGCGCTGCGCAAGCTGGACGCGATGCAGGCCAACCTCGCACGGGTGCAGGACCTCACCGACGAGCTGCGCCGGCAGCTCAAGCCCCTGGGGCGGCAGGCGGCCGTGGCCCGGCGGGCCGCCGTCATCCAGGCGGACCTGCGGGACGCGCGGCTGCGGCTGCTCGCCGACGACCTGGTCGGGCTGCGGGCCGCGCTGGACGCGGAGATCGCCGACGAGGCCGCCCTCAAGGAGCGCAAGGAGTCCGCCGAACGGGACCTCGCGGAGGCGCTGCGCCGCGAGGCCGAGCTGGAGGAATCGGTACGCCGCCTCGCGCCCCGGCTCCAGCGGGCCCAGCAGACCTGGCACGAGCTGGCGCAGCTGGCCGAGCGGGTGCGCGGCACGGAGTCGCTGGCCCAGGCACGGGTCAAGAGCGCGTCGGCGCCCGTGGAGGAGGAGCGGCGGGGCCGTGACCCGGAGGACCTGGAGCGGGAGGCCGCGCGGATCCGGGAGCAGGAGGCGGAGCTGACGGCCGCGCTCGAAGCGTCCGAACGGGCCCTGGAGGACACCGCCGCGCACCGGGCCGAGCTGGAGCGGGCCCTCGCCGAGGAGGAGCGCAGGCTGCGGGACGCCGCGCGGGCCGTCGCCGACCGCCGCGAGGAGCTGGCCCGGCTGACCGGGCGGCTGGGCGCGGCCCGGTCCCGGGCGGGCGCGGCCCAGTCGGAGATCGACCGGCTCGTGGCGGCGCGGGACGCCGCGCGGGACCGGGCCGAGGAGGCCCGGGAGGAGTACGAGGCGCTGGCCGGGGAGGTCGGCGGGCTGGAGGAGCCGTCCTCGCAGGAGGCGGAGTACGAGGCGGCGCGGGCCGGGCTCAAGGAGGCGGAGGCGGCGCTGGCGGCGGCCCGCGAGGCGCGGACCACCGCGGAGCGGTCCCGGGCCGCCGTCTCGGCCCGGCGGGAGGCGCTCGCGCTGGGGCTGCGGCGCAAGGACGGGACCGGGGCGCTGCTCGCGGTGCGGGAACGGCTCGCGGGGGTGCTGGGGCCTGCGGCGGAGCGGGTGTCGGTGGAGGCGGGGTACGAGGCCGCGGTCGCCGCGGCGCTCGGCTCCGCCGCGGATGCGGTGGCCGTGGCCTCGGCGGGCGCGGCGGCCGACGCCATCCGCCACCTCCGGGGGACCGACGCGGGCCGCGCGACGCTCCTGATCACCCCCGCCGCGGGCCCGTCCCCGGTCCAGGCCCCGGGCTCGACGCCGGGCCTGACCCCGGTCCAGGCCCCGGGCCTGACCCCGGACCCGGGCTCGGCCCCGGCCCAGGGCTCCGGCTCGGGCACGGGTGTGGTTCCGGGGCAGGCCCCTGGCCCGGACGGCGCCGCGTCGGGCGGTGCCGGGCTGCCCGGGCGGGCCCAGGGGGCTGGAGGCCTCCCCCACCCCGCCCCTTCCCGAAACCGGGGCTCCGCCCCGGACCCCGCGCCTCAAACGCCGGCGGGGCTGGTTGTGCGGGGCACGGCCCCGGAGGCCGCGGCTCAGGGGGTGGCGGGGCTGGATGTGCGGGGCTCGGCCGCGGACCCCGCGGCTCAGGCGGTGGCGGGGCCGGGTGTGCGGGGTTCCGTCGCGGAGGCCGCGGCTCTGGTGGTGGGGCCGGGGGCGCGGGGGGTCGCCTTGCGGGGTGCGGGCTCCGATGGTGTCGGGGGTGGGTGTCGGGAGGTCGCCGGGCTGGTGCGGGGGGACGCCGCGGTCGTGCGGGCCGTCGCGTGGGTGCTGCGGGGGTACGTGGTCGTCGGGTCGCTGGAGGAGGCCGAGGCCCTCGTCGCCGAGCGGCCCGAGCTCGTCGCCGTGACCGCCGAGGGGGACGTGCTCGGGGCGCACCTCGCGCACGGGGGCTCCGCCGGTGCGCCCAGTCTCATCGAGGTGCAGGCCGCCGTGGACGAGGCGGACGCGGAACTGGAACGGCTGGAGACCGAGTGCCGGGAGCTCGTCGCGCAGGAGGAGGACGCCCGGGTCCGGCGCGCCGACGCCGCCGCGCGGGTCGAGGAGCTCGGCGAGCTGCGCCGGGCCGGTGAACAGGCCCGGGCCGGGGCCGCCCAGCAGCTCGGGCGGCTGGCCGGGCAGGCGAAGGCGGCCCTCGGCGAGGCCGAGCGCGGCGCCCTGGCCGTGGCCACCGCCGAGGAGTCGCTGGAGCGCGCGCGGATCGACGTCGAGGAGTGCGCGGAACGCCTCGCCGCCGTCGAGGACCTGCCCGTCACGGAGGACCCCGACACCTCCGCGAGGGACCGTCTCGCCGCCGACGGGGCCAACGCGCGGCAGACCGAGATGGAGGCCCGGCTCCAGCTGCGCACCCACGAGGAGCGGGTGAAGGGACTCGCGGGGAGGGCGGACGCCCTCGACCGGGGGGCCAGGGCCGAGCGCGAGGCACGGGCACGCGCCGAGCGGCGCCGCCGGCGGATGCGGTACGAGGCCGAGGTCGCCCGGGCCGTCGCCGACGGGGCGCGGCAGCTGCTGGCGCACCTGGAGGTGTCCGTCGGCCGCGCGGAGCAGGAGCGCACGGCCGCCGAGCTGGCCAAGGGGCTGCGCGAGCGGGAGCTCGCCGAGGCCCGCAGCCGGGGCCGCGAGCTCAAGGAGGAGCTCGACAAGCTCACCGACTCGGTGCACCGGGGCGAGGTGCTCGGTGCCGAGCAGCGGCTGCGCATCGAGCAGCTGGAGACCCGCGCCCTGGAGGAGCTCGGCGTGGAGCCGGCCGCGCTCGTCGCGGAGTACGGGCCCGACCAGCCGGTTCCCCCGTCCCCGCCGGCCGAGGGCGAGGTGCTCCCGGAGGATCCCGACCACCCCCGCAACCGGCCCGGCCCCTTCGACCGGGCCCGGCAGGAGAAGCGGCTCAAGGCGGCGGAGCGCGCGTACCAGCAGCTGGGCAAGGTCAACCCGCTCGCGCTGGAGGAGTTCGCGGCCCTGGAGGAGCGCCACCAGTTCCTCGGAGAGCAGTTGGAGGACCTGAGGAAGACGCGTGCCGACCTGCTTCAAGTGGTGAAGGAAGTGGACCAGAGGGTCGAACAGGTTTTCACGGAGGCCTACCGGGACACCGCCCGCGAGTTCGAGGGGGTGTTCTCGCGGCTGTTCCCCGGCGGCGAGGGCCGTCTGGTGCTCACCGACCCGGAGAACATGCTGGCCACCGGCGTGGACGTCGAGGCCCGTCCGCCGGGCAAGAAGGTCAAGCGGCTGTCCCTGCTGTCCGGCGGCGAGCGGTCCCTGACGGCCGTGGCGCTGCTGGTCTCCATCTTCAAGGCGCGGCCCAGCCCGTTCTACGTGATGGACGAGGTCGAGGCGGCGCTGGACGACACCAACCTCCAGCGGCTGATCCGGATCATGGAGGAGCTCCAGGAGAGCTCGCAGCTGATCGTCATCACCCACCAGAAGCGGACCATGGAGGTGGCGGACGCCCTCTACGGCGTCTCGATGCAGGGCGACGGGGTGTCGAAGGTGATCAGCCAGCGCCTCCGCTGAGGTTGATCATTTAAGAAATGAACTCAAGTTCTGCGGTCTAAACCCAAAATCCCCCACTCATCGACTATTGACTTCAGAAAATGAACACATAGGCTCTGGGCTGTCTCCCGGCTCCGGGTGGTGCCCGATCTTGACCTGTGCGCCACTAGGAGAACGGACAGAACCCCCCACGGAGCACACCTTGACCAGCAGCACAGCGCAGTCGGCGGCGTCGGGCGGCGGCGACAACGCCTCCCAGCCCGACCACCTCGGCCACGTCATCTTCATCACCGCGGCCGCCGCGATGGGCGGCTTCCTCTTCGGATACGACAGCTCCGTGATCAACGGCGCCGTCGTCGCCATCCGCGACCGCTTCGACGTCGGCTCCGGCGCGCTCGCCCAGGTGATCGCCGCCGCCCTGATCGGCTGCGCCGTCGGCGCCGCCACCGCCGGCCGGATCGCCGACCGGATCGGCCGCATCCGCTGCATGCAGATCGCGGCCCTCCTGTTCACCGCGAGCGCCATCGGCTCGGCCCTGCCCTTCGCCCTGTGGGACCTCGCCGCCTGGCGCGTGATCGGCGGCTTCGGCATCGGCATGGCCTCGGTCATCGGCCCCGCCTACATCGCGGAGGTCTCCCCGCCCGCCTACCGCGGCCGGCTCGCCTCCTTCCAGCAGGCCGCCATCGTCATCGGCATCGCCATCTCGCAGCTGGTCAACTGGGGCATCCTGAACCTCGCCGACGGCGACCAGCGCGGCAAGGTCGGCGGCCTGGAAGCCTGGCAGTGGATGCTCGGCGTGATGGTCGTCCCCGCCGTGCTCTACGGGCTGATGTCCTTCGTCATCCCGGAGTCCCCGCGCTTCCTGATCTCCGTCGGCCGCACCGCCGAGGCCCGCACGGTGCTCGCCGAGGTCGAGGGCTCGCACACCGACCTCGACGCCCGCGTCGCCGAGATCGAGACCGCCATGCGCTCCGAGCACAAGTCCACCTTCCGGGACCTGCTCGGCGGCCGCTTCGGCCTGCTGCCCATCGTCTGGATCGGCATCGGCCTCTCGGTCTTCCAGCAGCTCGTCGGCATCAACGTGATCTTCTACTACAGCTCCTCGCTGTGGCAGTCCGTCGGCATCGACCCGACCAGCTCGTTCCTCTACTCCTTCACCACGTCGATCATCAACATCATCGGCACGGTGATCGCGATGATCTTCGTCGACCGCATCGGCCGCAAGCCCCTCGCGCTGATCGGCTCGGCCGGCATGGCGCTCTCGCTGGGCCTGTGCGCCTGGGCGTTCTCGTACAAGACGACGGTCGCCGGCGAGATCTCCATGCCCTCGGCGCAGGGCACCGTCGCGCTGATCGCCGCGCACACCTTCGTGCTCTTCTTCGCCCTGTCCTGGGGCGTGGTGGTCTGGGTGCTGCTCGGCGAGATGTTCCCCAACCGCATCCGGGCCGCCGCCCTCGGCGTGGCCGCGGCCGCCCAGTGGGTCGCCAACTGGGTCATCACCGTCACGTTCCCGACCCTGTCGGACTGGAACCTCTCCGGGGCGTACGTCATCTACACGGTCTTCGCCGTGCTCTCGATCCCCTTCATCCTCAAGTGGGTGCCGGAGACCAAGGGCAAGGCGTTGGAGGAGATGGGGTAACCAAACCCCGCCACCACCCCTCCCCTCCGCGGCGCTGCCCCGGCTCAGTCCCTGAGCCGGGGCAGCACCCGTTCGCACAGCAGCCGCAGGCTCCGCCACCCCTCCTCCAGGGGCATCCCGCCGCACAGCGGGTGCAGCACCAGGTTCCCCGCTTCGCCCGTCTCCCGGCCGAAGGCGACGGCCTCCTCCGGGGAGAGGATCCGGTAGACCCCCTCCGCCCGCAGCTCCGCCACCGTGCGGGCGCCGGAGCGGACCGCCGAGCGGATGTCCTTGGACTGCCACGAGGCGTACATCCCCGCCTCGTGCAGGAAGTGCTCCCCGTACCGCGCCCAGGCCCGGTCCGGGTCCTCCGAGACGTGCAGCAGCGGCGTCCGCTCCGCCGGCATCATGCAGAAGCCCTCGGTGCCGTACTCGGCGAGCCGCTCCCGGTAGTACGCCTCCAGCTCCGGCAGGTGCGCGCTGGGGAAGAACGGCAGCCCCAGCCGGGCCGCCCGCCGCGCCGCGGCCTTCGAGCTCCCGCCCACCAGCAGCATCGGGTGCGGCTGCGTGAAGGGCACCGGGGTCACCTTCACCGTGCGGCCGCGGAACTCGAAGGGCTCGCCGGTCCACGCCTTGAGCAGCGTCTCCAGCAGCTCGTCCTGGAGCCGGCCCCGCCGCCCCCACTCCACCCCGTGCTGCTCGTACTCCTCGGGCCGGTAGCCGATGCCCGCCACCGTCACCAGCCGCCCGCCGCCGATCAGGTCCAGCACGGCGATGTCCTCGGCCACCTTCAGCGGGTCGTGCAGCGGGCCGATGATCGCCGAGACCGTCACCGCGATCCGCCGGGTGGCGCCGAGCACCGCGCCCGCGAACGCGAAGGGGGAAGGCAGCCAGTGGTTGTCCGTGCCGTGGTGCTCCTCCGTCTGGATGGTGTCGATCCCGTGCTCGTCGGCGTAGCGGGCCATCTCCACCGCCGCCTGGTAGCGGGCGGCGAGGCTCGCCGGGGTGCCGTTCGGGTCGACGAGGTTGAAGCGGGCCACGGTGATGGGCATGGAGGGGTTCCCCTTCGCCGGATGCGGTCGGGCGGGCGAAGGGGGAGGCTAGCTGACGGGGCGTCAGTTGGACAGGGTTCCGGCGGGCTCGCGCTCGGGCTCCGCGGCCGTCTCCCGCGCCGCCGGAGCGGAGGAGGCCGTACGCGGCAGGACGGCGTACAGCGCGCCGGAGGTGAGGATGCCGGCCACCCAGCCCAGGCCGTTCTCGCCGATCCAGGTCGTCGCGAGCGGCCCGGTGAACCAGTCCGTCCTGGTGAACAGCGTTCCCGCCACCAGGGCCGTGCCCCAGGCCGTCATCGCCTGCCAGGCGAAACCGCCCCGGTACCAGTACGCGCTGGTGCGCGTGGTGTCCAGCAGCGCGGCGGCGTCGTAGGCGGGGCGGCGCAGCATGTCCACGCCGAACACCCCGATCCAGGCGGAGAAGGCCACGGCCAGCAGGGTCAGGAAGGAGATGAAGGAGCCGAAGAAGCTGGTGGCCACCACCATCAGCAGGAAGCCGAAGACCAGGCTGATGACGGCGTTGACGCTGACCGCCCAGGCGCGCGGCACCCTGATGCCCAGGGTCTGCGCGGTGAAGCCGGCGGAGTACATCGACATCGAGTTGATCAGCAGCATGCCGAGGAGGGCGATCAGCAGGTACGGGACCGCGATCCAGGTCGGCAGCAGCTCTCCGATGAAGGAGACGGGGTCCTGGGCGCTGGCCAGGTCCGGCGTGCCCACGGCCATCACCGCGCCCATCAGCACCATCGGCAGCACGACCACGCCCGCGCCGCCGATCGTCGCCCCGACCACGCCCTTGGAGGAGGCGGTACGGGGCAGGTAGCGGGTGAAGTCCGGGCCGGACGGCACCCAGCTGATGCCGCCGGCCGCGATGGTGCCGATGCCCGCGATCATCATCGCCGTGGAGCCGGCCGGCTTGCCGAGGACGGCGGACCAGTCGGTGGTGAAGAGCAGGTAGCCGAGCACGAGCACGCTGAACGCGCCGAAGAGGTACGTCGACCAGGTCGAGCAGACCCGCAGCGCCTTGATCCCGAGTCCCGACACCACGAAGGTGCAGCCCACGAAGAACAGCAGGGTGACCACGATCAGCGGGGTGCTGCTCTTGATGCCGAAGAGCAGGTCGAGCACGGTCAAGGCGGCGTAGGCCCCGCTGACCGCGTTGATCGTCTCCCAGCCCCAGCGGGCCACCCAGATCAGCGCCCCGGGGAAGAGATTGCCGCGCTGGCCGAAGACGGCCCGCGAGAGCGCCATGCCGGGGGCGCCGCCGCGCTTGCCCGCGATCGAGATCAGCCCGACCAGCCCGTACGAGACCACGGGCGCCGCCACCGCGACGACCAGCACCTGCCAGATGTTGAGCTCGTTGAAGATCACCAGCCCCGCGCCCATGGTGAGCAGGAGCACGCTGATGTTGGCGGCCACCCAGGTGGGTATGAGCTCGCGGACCCGCCCGCCGCGCTCGCCGTCCGGTACGGGCTCCAGCCCGCGCGTCTCGACGGCCGTCTCTTCAGCAGGCATGGGCACTCCGGGGGAAGCAGGTGAGGACAGGCGGGTGAGGACAATCCGCCCATCATCGTAGAAGTGGCGTTAAGACCACAAATGGCGGACCGGCACCTGGTGGGAACGTCCAAGGTCCGGGGGTGGGGGCGGACCGTGGCAGATACTGGGTGCGTTATGGAAATCCTGATCCTTGCTGTAGTCATCGCCCTGGTCGCGGTCGGCGCGATCAGCGGGCTCGTGGTCAGCAGCCGCAAGAAGAAGCAGCTGCCCCCCACGGCGCCGCCGAGCACGCCGACCATCACTGCCCCGCCTGCCGAACCGCAGGTGGGGGAGGACGCCGTAGAGACGGCGGAAGAACCGCGCCGCACCATCGAGGAGGTCGGGCTTCCGGAGGCGGAGGCCGAGGCTGCCCCGGTGGAGGCGCCGGCCGCGGAGCCCGAGGCCCCGGCCGCCCCCGAGATCGAGGTGCCCGAGCCCACGGCCGGCCGCCTGGTCCGGCTGCGCGCACGGCTCGCCCGTTCGCAGAACTCCCTCGGCAAGGGCCTGCTCACGCTGCTCTCGCGCGAGCACCTCGACGAGGACACCTGGGAGGAGATCGAGGAGACCCTCCTCATCGCCGACGTCGGCGTCGCCCCCACCCAGGAGCTCGTGGAGCGGCTGCGCGAGCGGGTCAAGGTGCTCGGCACCCGGACCCCCGCCGAGCTGCGCGGCCTGCTCAAGGAGGAGCTGGTCGCCCTGGTCGGCACCGACTTCGACCGCGCCGTGAAGACCGAGAGCGGCGTCGAGACCCCGGCCGTCGTGATGGTCGTCGGCGTCAACGGCACCGGCAAGACCACCACCACCGGCAAGCTCGCCCGCGTGCTCGTCGCCGACGGCCGCAGCGTGGTCCTCGGCGCCGCCGACACCTTCCGCGCCGCCGCCGCCGACCAGCTCCAGACCTGGGGCGAGCGCGTCGGCGCCCGTACCGTGCGCGGCCCCGAGGGCGGCGACCCCGCCTCGATCGCCTACGACGCGGTCAAGGAGGGCATCGCCGAGGGTGCCGACGTGGTGCTCATCGACACCGCCGGCCGCCTGCACACCAAGACCGGCCTCATGGACGAGCTCGGCAAGGTCAAGCGCGTCGTCGAGAAGCACGGCCCGCTGGACGAGGTCCTGCTGGTCCTCGACGCCACCACCGGCCAGAACGGTCTGACCCAGGCGCGCGTGTTCGCCGAGGTCGTGGACATCACCGGCATCGTGCTCACCAAGCTCGACGGCACCGCCAAGGGCGGCATCGTCGTCGCCGTCCAGCGCGAGCTGGGCGTCCCCGTCAAGCTCATCGGCCTCGGTGAGGGCGCGGACGACCTCGCCCCGTTCGAGCCGGAGGCGTTCGTGGACGCCCTGATCGGCGACTGAGCGTCCGCACCGCCCCGCAGACGAGTGCCCCCGCGCCCGGAACTCCGGGACGCGGGGGCACTGCTCTGTGCGGGCGCGCGGGCCGGGGCGTCAGCGCCGGAAACGGTGGCAGGTGTAGGCGAGGGTGCCCAGCAGCAGCCGGGCCTGCGGGGGCCCGCCCGCGTGGTCCAGGGCGGGCCGGCGCAGCCAGGCGGCCGGGCCGAGGCCCCCGCGGTCGGAGGGCGGCGCGGTCAGGAAGGCCCCGTGGCCCAGGGCGCGCAGGTCCAGGTCCGCGTCGTCCCAGCCCATCCGGTAGAGCAGCTCGGGCAGCTCGGCCGCGGCGCCGGGGGCCACGAAGAACTGCGCCCGGTCGTCGGGGGTCACGGTCACCGGGCCCAGGGGCAGGCCCATCCGCTCCATGCGGACCAGGGCGCGCCGCCCCGCCTCCGCGGAGACCTCGATGACGTCGAAGGAGCGGCCGACCGGGAGCAGGACCGCCGCGCCCGGGTACTCGCCCCAGATCTCCGCGACCTCGTCCAGGGTGGCTCCGCCTGGGACGGTGGGAGCGAAGTCCAGCGGATGCGCCCCCGGCGCGGGGCAGTTCGTATGACCGCAGGAGCAGTCGCGGGCCGGAGCCGCGGCGCGGGCCCCGGGGACCGCGTCCCAGCCCCAGAGGCCGGTGTACTCCGCCACCGCCGTGCACTCCGAGGTGCGGCTGCGGCGCCGGACGCCGGAACGGAATTCCTTGGTGCTGCGGCTGCCGCCGATCGTGAAGCCCATGCCCATGCCCCCTCCAACGGGTCTGACGCGCCGGTGGTTACGACGTCGGCGAGACCTCTCGGAAGCCGGGTGGAGCACGCCCTCCACCAGGGCCGCCCGGCGCACTCCCCGCCGCGCGCGCCCCGGGCGCGCTCCCGTCCAACCGTTCCGTTTCGCCTTCCTGTCAAGTGAATCGCGCCTGGCCGGTGGCGAGTTCATTCGAAGGGGTGGCGAATGGTGGCGTTTCTGGAATCGACCTCGCCCACGGGGTGATCGTAGGATTACTTTCGGTGCACGAACCCGTGAGGCAGGCTCATCCGTGGGTATGCCGGAGGCAATGTGTAGAGGACCTGTGAAGGTCCCAGGCGGCAGGCGCCGCCCCGGCCAGGGTTTCGTGTGAAGAGGCGATGCGGATGGGGGCGTTCCAGTGAGCGGCAGCGGCGCAAGCGGAACGGGCGGGGAATCAGCCGACCGCAACGAACAGCTGACCTCGTGGTTCGTCCGCAGCGGCTGGTCCAAGGGCGAGCTCGCCCGCCAGGTCAACCGCCGGGCCCGCCAGATGGGCGCCCACCACATCAGCACCGACACCTCCCGCGTCCGCCGCTGGCTCGACGGCGAACAGCCCCGCGAGCCCGTGCCGCGGATCCTCTCGGAGCTCTTCTCCGAACGGTTCGGCGCCGTCGTCGCCATCGAACAGCTCGGCCTGCGCAGCGCCCACCAGACCCCCTCCGTCTCCGGCGTCGACCTGCCCTGGGCGGGCCCGCAGACCGTGGAACTGCTCAGCGAGTTCTCCCGCAGCGACCTCATGCTGGCCCGCCGCGGCTTCCTCGGCACCTCCCTCGCCCTCTCCGCCGGACCCGCCCTCATCGAGCCCATGCAGCGCTGGCTCGTCCCCGCCCCGGCCGCCGACCCCGCGGCGCGCGACGCCGGCGGGCGGCCGGGAGCCCCCTCCGGCTACCGGCCGGCCCGCCTCTCCGACCCCGAGCTCGACCTCCTCGAAGCCACCACCGTGATGTTCCGCCAGTGGGACGCCCAGTGCGGCGGCGGACTGCGCCGCAAGGCCGTCGTCGGACAGCTCCACGAGGTCACCGACCTGCTCCAGGAGAACCACCCGGCCCCCGCCATGAAGAGGCTCTTCAAGGTGGCCGCCGAACTCGCCGAACTCGCCGGGTGGATGAGCTACGACATCGGCCTGCACCCCACCGCCCAGAAGTACTTCGTCCTCGCGCTGCACGCCGCGAAGGAGGCCGGGGACAAGCCGCTGGGCTCGTACATCCTCTCCGGCATGAGCCGCCAGATGATCCACCTCGGCCGCCCCGAGGACGCCCTGGAACTCATCCACCTCGCCCAGTACGGCAGCCGCGACTGCGCCGGACCCCGCACCCAGGCCATGCTCTACGCCATGGAGGCCCGCGCCTACGCCAACATGGGCCAGCCCAGCCGCTGCAAGCGGGCCGTGCGCATGGCCGAGGACACCTTCGGCGACGTCGGCTTCGGCGGCGAACCGGAACCCGACTGGATCCGCTTCTTCTCCGAGGCCGAACTCAACGGCGAGAACTCCCACTCCTACCGGGACCTGGCCTACGTCGCCGGCCGCAGCCCCACGTACGCCTCCCTCGCCGAACCCGTCATGGAACGGGCCGTCGAGCTCTTCGCCAAGGACGGGGAGCACCAGCGCTCCTACGCCCTCAACCTCATCGGCATGGCCACCGTCCACCTGCTCCAGCGCGAACCCGAGCAGGCGACCGTCCTCGTCGACCAGGCCCTCGACGTGGCGCGAAAGGTGCGCTCCGAACGGGTGAACACCCGGCTGCGCAAGACCGTCGACATCGCCGCCCGTGAATACGGCGACGTCGCCGAGGTGGTCCGGCTGACCGACCTCCTCGCCTCCCGCCTCCCCGAGGCCGCCGAGGCCGTCTGAGCCGCCCCGGGGCCCGGGCCCGCCCCTGACGTGCGCCCCACCCCCGCCTGACCCTCACCTGACACGGACCGGACCCCCACCTCACCGGTTCATGCAGGCGTAACACGCCCGACCTCTTCGTCATCGGAGCGAAACACCGAGCGGCGCCGCCGGAAACCGGCCTGCGCGAACCTCAGGGCCAATAACCGGCCAGACCTTACGCCGCCGCTCAGGTACCCCACGATCGCCCGCACGCGAACGTACCGACGACGAGGAGACGCCGATGGCATCAGCCATCACGACCCTCGCTGCAGACGCACCCACCCTGTCTGCAGCGAACACCGGGTTCATGCTCATCTGCTCCGCCCTGGTCATGCTGATGACCCCGGGACTCGCCTTCTTCTACGGAGGCATGGTCCGCGTCAAGAGCAGCCTCAACATGCTGATGATGAGCTTCGTCAGCCTCGGGATCGTCACGATCCTGTGGGTGCTCTACGGCTTCAGCCTCGCCTTCGGCACCGATGCCGGCTCGGTGATCGGCTGGAACTCCGACTACGTCGGCCTCAGCGGCATCGGCCTCACCGAGCTGTGGGACGGCTACACCATCCCCGTCTACGTCTTCGCCGTCTTCCAGCTGATGTTCGCGGTCATCACCCCCGCCCTGATCAGCGGCGCCCTCGCCGACCGCGTCAAGTTCAGCGCCTGGGTGCTCTTCACCGCCCTGTGGGTCAGCGTCGTCTACTTCCCCGTCGCCCACTGGGTGTGGGGCACCGGCGGCTGGCTCTTCAAGCTTGGCGTCATCGACTTCGCCGGCGGCACCGCCGTCCACATCAACGCCGGCGCCGCCGCCCTCGGCGTCATCCTGGTCATCGGCAAGCGCGTCGGCTTCAAGAAGGACCCGATGCGCCCGCACAGCCTCCCCCTGGTGATGCTCGGCGCCGGCCTGCTGTGGTTCGGCTGGTTCGGCTTCAACGCCGGATCCTGGCTCGGCAACGACGACGGCGTAGGCGCCGTGATGTTCGTCAACACCCAGGTCGCCACCGCCGCCGCCATGCTCGCCTGGCTCGGCTACGAGAAGCTGCGCCACGGCTCCTTCACCACCCTCGGCGCCGCCTCCGGCGCGGTCGCGGGCCTCGTCGCCATCACCCCCGCGGGCGGATCCGTCAGCCCGCTCGGCGCGATCGCCGTCGGCGCCATCGCCGGCGTGCTCTGCGCCATGGCCGTCGGCCTCAAGTACCGGTTCGGCTACGACGACTCCCTCGACGTGGTCGGCGTCCACCTCGTCGGCGGCGTGGCGGGTTCCCTCCTCGTCGGCCTCTTCGCCACCGGCGGCGTCCAGTCCGACGCCAAGGGCCTCTTCTACGGGGGCGGGTTCGACCAGCTCGGCAAGCAGGCCGTCGGAGTCTTCTCCGTCCTCGCCTACTCCCTCGTCGTATCGGCGATCATGGCCTTCCTCCTGGACAAGACCATCGGGATGCGGGTAGCCGAGGACGTGGAGGTCTCCGGCATCGACCAGGCCGAGCACGCCGAGACCGCCTACGACTTCAGCGGCGCCGGCGGCGGGCTCTCCACCCGCCCCGCCGCCTCCCACGCCCCCGCGGCCGCCGCCAACAAGAAGGTCGACGCATGAAGCTGATCACCGCGATCGTCAAGCCCTACAAGCTCGACGACATCAAGGAAGCCCTCCAGGCCTTCGGGGTCCAGGGCCTGACCGTCTCCGAGGCCAGCGGGTACGGCCGCCAGCGCGGCCACACCGAGGTCTACCGCGGCGCCGAGTACACCGTCGACCTCGTACCGAAGATCCGCATCGAGGTCCTCGCCGACGACGACGAGGCCGACGAACTCGTCAACGTCATCGTCAGCGCCGCCCGCACCGAGAAGATCGGCGACGGCAAGGTGTGGAGCGTCCCCGTGGACTCGGTCGTCCGGGTCCGCACCGGCGAGCGCGGCGCCGACGCCCTCTAGACGACGGGAGCCCCCGGTGACGAGCGTCGAAGCGACCGCGCAGGACCCCACCGGCCCGGAACCCGGCGGATACGCCGAGGCCCGGCTGCGACTCCTCCAGGAGGAGCCGCGGTCCGGGCCGTCCCGGCGTTCCGCCCTCTCCGCCCTGACCGACCGGTGGCTCACCGGCCTGTTCGCGACCGCAGCGCAGGACACCGGCGTACGCGGCGCGGCCCTCGTCGCCGTCGGCGGCTACGGACGCGGGGAACTCTCCCCCCGCAGCGACCTGGACCTGCTGCTGCTCCACGACGGCAAGGCCCGCACCCAGGCCCTCGGCGCCCTCGCCGACCGCCTCTGGTACCCCGTCTGGGACACCGGGGTCGCCCTCGACCACTCCGTGCGCACGCCCGCCGAAGCCCGCAAGGTCGCCGCCGAGGACCTCAAGGCCCACCTCGGGCTGCTCGACGCCCGGCTCGTCGCGGGCG
The DNA here is from genome assembly GCF_055580265.1 of Streptomyces sp. NPDC032091. Classification (NCBI taxonomy): domain Bacteria; kingdom Bacillati; phylum Actinomycetota; class Actinomycetes; order Kitasatosporales; family Streptomycetaceae; genus Streptomyces; species Streptomyces sp. NPDC032091. The sequence continues at coordinate 48,004 of NZ_JBVILR010000035.1, forward strand.
ACGCCGGACTCCTCGCCGGACTGCGCACCTCGGTGCTCGCCGACTGGCGCAACCAGGCCCCCAAACGGCTGCCCGAGCTGCACGCCCTGTGCCGGGAGCGCGCCGAACGGGCCGGGGAGCTGCGGTTCCTGCTGGAACCCGACCTCAAGGAGGCGCGCGGCGGGATCCGGGACGCCACCGCCCTGCGCGCCGTCGCCGCGTCCTGGCTGGCCGACGCCCCGCGCGAGGGCCTCGACGGGGCCCGGCGCCGGCTGCTGGACGCGCGGGACGCGCTGCACCTGGTCACCGGCCGGGCCACCGACCGCCTCTCCCTCCAGGAGCAGGCCCAGGTCGCCGCCCGGCTGGGGCTGCTCGACGCGGACGCGCTGCTGCGCGAGGTGTACGAGGCCGCCCGGGTGGTCGCCTACGCGGGCGACGTCACCTGGCGGGAGGTCGGACGGGTCCTGCGGGCCCGCGCCGCCCGGCCCAGGCTGCGGGGGCTGCTGGGCACCCGGGGCGCGGCCGCCGCCGCCGAGCGGGCGCCGCTGGCCGAGGGGGTGGTGGAGGCCGAGGGGGAGGCCGTACTGGCGCTCGCCGCCCGGCCGGAACGGGACCCCGTGCTGCCCCTGCGGCTGGGGGCCGCCGCCGCGCAGGCCGGGCTGCCCGTCTCGCTGCACGCCGTACGCCGGCTCGCCGCGCAGGGCCGGCCGCTGCCCGTGCCGTGGCCGGCCGAGGCGCGGGAGCAGCTGCTGACCCTGCTGGGCGCGGGGGAGCCGATGGTGGCCGTGTGGGAGGCGCTGGAGGCCGAGGGGCTGATCAGCAGGCTGCTGCCCGACTGGGAGCGGGTGCGCTGTCGGCCCCAGCACAACCCCGTGCACACCTGGACCGTGGACCGGCACCTGATCGAGACGGCCGTACGGGCCTCCGCGCTGACCCGCCGGGTCGGCCGGCCCGACCTGCTGCTGATGGCGGCCCTGCTGCACGACATCGGCAAGGGCTGGCCCGGCGACCACTCCGTCGTCGGCGAGACCATCGCCCGCGACATGGCCGCCCGGGTCGGCTTCGACGCCGAGGACACCGCCGTGCTGGGCACCCTCGTACGCCACCACCTGCTGCTGGTGGACACCGCGACCCGGCGGGACCTGGACGACCCGGCGACCATCACCGCGGTGGCCCGGGCCGTCGGCTCCACCGGCACCCTGGAGATCCTCCACGCCCTCACCGAGGCCGACGCCCTGGCCACCGGGCCCGCGGCCTGGAGCACCTGGCGCGGCTCCCTGGTGGCCGACCTGGTGCGGCGCGTCGCCGCCGTGCTGAGCGGGGCCCCGCCCGCCGACCCCGAACCGGAACGGCCCACCGCCGAGCAGGAGCGCCTGGCCCTGGAGGCACTGCGCACCGGGGAGCCGGTCCTCGCGCTGCACACCCGGCAGGAGGAGGACGACGCCGTCGGGGTCGAGCTGGTCGTGGCCGTCCCGGACCAGCCCGGGGTGCTCCCGGCGGTGTCCGGGGTGCTGGCGCTGCACCGGCTCACGGTGCGGGCGGCGGACCTGCGGTTCCTGGAGCTGCCGGACCACCTGGGCGAGGTGCTGGTGCTGCGGTGGCGGGTGGCCGCCCAGTACGGGGCGCTGCCGGAGGCGGCCCGGCTGCGCACGGATCTGGTGCGGGCGCTGGACGGCTTGCTCGACGTCCCCGCGAAGCTGGCCGACCGCGAGGCGGCGTACCCGCGCCGGCGGGGGGTCGTCCCCCCGCCACCCCGCGTCACGGTGGTCCCCGACGTCTCGCCGCTGGCCACCGTCCTGGAGGTCCGCGCGCCGGACGCCGTCGGTCTTCTGCACCGGATCGGGCGCGCCCTGGAGTCGGCGGGGGTCCGGGTCCGCAGCGCCCACGTCTCCACCCTGGGGGCGAACGCGGTGGACACGGTCTACGTCGTCGACCCCGACGGAAAACCCCTGCCGCCGCCGGCGGCCGCCACCGTCGCCGCCCGGATCCAGTCGGCCCTGACGTAGCCGCCGCGCGGGGCGGGGAGACGGGTTCGCGCAGCGGGCCCGTGACCCCGCCCCCGGGGAGCGGCGGGGCCGGATACCCTGGGGGGCGACCATCACGCCCCCGACCCGAGGAATCGCGACCACCGTGTTCGATACGCTTTCCGACCGCCTCAGCGCGACCTTCAAGTCCCTCCGGGGCAAAGGCCGCCTCTCCGAGCAGGACATCGACGCTGCGGCGCGGGAAATCCGTATCGCCCTCCTTGAGGCCGACGTCGCCCTCCCCGTGGTCCGCTCCTTCATCGCGAACGTCAAGGAACGGGCCCGCGGCGAGGAGGTCAGCAAGGCGCTGAACCCCGGCCAGCAGGTCCTGAAGATCGTCAACGACGAGCTGGTCTCCATCCTCGGCGGCGAGACCCGCCGCCTCCGGTTCGCCAAGACCGCGCCGACCGTGATCATGCTGGCCGGTCTCCAGGGTGCCGGTAAGACCACCCTCGCCGGAAAGCTCGGCCTCTGGCTCAAGGGCCAGGGCCACTCCCCGCTCCTCGTCGCCTGCGACCTCCAGCGCCCCAACGCCGTCAACCAGCTCAGCGTGGTCGCCGAGCGCGCCGGCGTGGCCGTCTACGCGCCCGCCCCCGGCAACGGCGTCGGCGACCCGGTCCAGGTGGCGAAGGACTCGATCGAGTACGCCCGCACCAAGCAGTACGACATCGTCATCGTCGACACCGCCGGCCGCCTCGGCATCGACGCCGAGCTGATGCAGCAGGCCGCGGACATCCGCGACGCCGTCAGCCCCGACGAGATCCTCTTCGTCGTCGACGCCATGATCGGCCAGGACGCGGTCAACACCGCGGAGGCCTTCCGCGACGGCGTCGGCTTCGACGGCGTGGTGCTCTCCAAGCTCGACGGCGACGCCCGCGGCGGTGCCGCGCTCTCCATCGCGCACGTCACCGGCAAGCAGATCATGTTCGCCTCGAACGGCGAGAAGCTCGACGACTTCGACGCCTTCCACCCGGACCGCATGGCGGGCCGGATCCTCGACATGGGTGACATGCTCACCCTCATCGAGCAGGCCGAGAAGACCTTCTCGCAGGCCGAGGCCGAGAAGATGGCGGCCAAGCTCGCCAAGGGCCCCAAGGAGTTCACGCTCGACGACTTCCTGGCCCAGATGGAGCAGGTCCGCAAGATGGGCTCCATCTCCAAGCTCCTCGGCATGCTGCCGGGCATGGGCCAGATCAAGGAACAGATCAACAACATCGACGAGCGCGACGTGGACCGCACCGCCGCGATCATCAAGTCGATGACCCCGGCCGAGCGCCAGGACCCGACGATCATCAACGGCTCCCGCCGCGCCCGTATCGCCAAGGGCTCCGGCGTCGAGGTCAGCGCGGTCAAGAACCTCGTCGAGCGCTTCTTCGACGCCCGCAAGATGATGTCCCGCATGGCCCAGGGCGGCGGCATGCCCGGCATGCCCGGCATCCCGGGGATGGGCGGCGGCCCCGGCCGGCAGAAGAAGCAGGTCAAGCAGGCCAAGGGCAAGCGCAAGAGCGGCAACCCGATGAAGCGCAAGGAAGAGGAGGCCGCGGCGGCGGCCCGGCGCGAGCAGGGTCCCCAGCCCGGCCTCCCCGCCGCCGGCGGCAACCCGTTCGGCCTCCCGGCAGGCGGCGGCCAGCCCGGCCAGGACTTCGACCTGCCGGACGAGTTCAAGAAGTTCATGAAGTAGCCGTCGTGAAGCAGCGGCCGCACCGCGAAGGCCCCGTCGTGCACGCACGGCGGGGCCTTCCGCTGCGCGGGCAAGGGCTCGGTTTGTCCCTTATGGTCGGCCGGGAGGACGGCATAAGGAGGCGCCCCCGTGCCCAGCCCCACCCCCGTACCGCCGCGCGACCGGGCCGACACCCCCTGGCGCTCCGAGGGCGCCCCGCCCAGCCCCCCGCCCCGCAGGAAGCCGCCCGGCGGCTGGCGCGGGCTGATCCTCGCCGCCCTGATCGTCTACCTGATCACCAACGTCGTGCTGTCCTTCTTCAACGAGGGCGACGGGCCGACCGTCTCGTACACCGAGTTCAGCAAACAGGTCGCCGACGGCAACGTCGAGAAGATCTACTCCAAGGGCGACGCCATCCAGGGCGAGCTCAAGAACAAGCAGCCCGTCCCCGGCGGCCACGGCGACTACCGCAAGTTCGTCACCCAGCGCCCCGCCTTCGCCGATGACCAGCTGTGGACCGGACTCACCTCCAAGGGCGTCACCGTCACCGCCTCCCCGGTCGTCGAACAGCGCAGCTTCCTCGCCAACCTGCTGATCTCCCTCGCCCCGATGCTGCTGATCGTGGCCCTGTGGCTGCTCATCGCCCGTCGGATGGGCTCCGCCCTGGGCGGGGCCGCCGGGTTCGGCCGCAAGGCTCCGCCCAAACCCGTCGAACTGGAGGGCGCCAAGCGCACCACCTTCGACGACGTGGCCGGCATCGACGAGGTCGAGGGCGAGCTCAGCGACGTCGTGGACTTCCTGAAGAACCCCGAGCAGTACCGCCGGCTGGGCGCCCGCATGCCCGGCGGCGTCCTGCTCGCCGGGGCGCCCGGAACCGGCAAGACCCTGCTCGCCCGCGCCGTCGCGGGCGAGGCCGGGGTGCCGTTCTTCTCGGCGTCCGCCTCCGAGTTCATCGAGATGATCGTCGGCGTCGGCGCCTCCCGGGTGCGCGAGCTCTTCACCGAGGCCCGCAAGGTGGCCCCGGCGATCATCTTCATCGACGAGATCGACACCATCGGGCGGGTCCGCGGCGGCTCCGCCGCCATGGGCGGCCACGACGAGCGCGAGCAGACCCTCAACCAGATCCTCACCGAGATGGACGGCTTCTCCGGCTCCGAAGGCGTCGTCGTCCTCGCCGCCACCAACCGCGCCGACGTCCTCGACCCCGCCCTGACCCGCCCCGGCCGCTTCGACCGCACGGTCGCCGTCTCCCCGCCCGACAAGGCGGGCCGCGAGGCCATCCTGCGCATCCACACCCGCGACATCCCCCTCGCGGCCGGCGTGGACCTGGCCCAGGTGGCCCGAACGACCCCCGGCATGACCGGCGCCGAACTCGCCAACCTCGCCAACGAGGCCGCCCTGCTGGCCGTCAAGCGCCGACAGGACGCGGTCACCCAGGCCGACCTCTCCGACGCCCTGGAGAAGGTCCAGCTGGGCGCCGAGCGCCCCCTCGTGATGCCGCAGGAGGAGCGCCGCCGCACGGCCTACCACGAGAGCGGCCACGCCCTGCTCGGCATGCTCCAGCCGGGCGCCGACCCCGTACGCAAGATCACCATCGTGCCCCGCGGCCGCGCGCTCGGCGTCACCCTCTCCACCCCCGACGCGGACCGCTACGCCTACACCGAGCCCTACCTGCGCGGCCGCATCATCGGCGCGCTCGGGGGCATGGCCGCCGAACACGTCGTCTACGACGTGATCACCACGGGCGCCGAGAGCGACCTCGAACAGGTCACCAACATCGTCCGCGGGATGGTCGGCCGCTGGGGCATGAGCGAGCGCGTCGGCCGGCTGACCGCCATCCCGTCCGACGGCCAGGGCCCGTACGGCCTGACCGCCGCCCCCGCCACCCTCGACGCCGTGGACCACGAGATGCGCCGGATCGTCGACGAGTGCTACGAGGAGGCCTGCCGCCTGCTCGTCGAGCACCGTCCGAAACTCGACGCCCTGGCGGAGGCCCTCCTCGCCGCCGAGACCCTGGACGAGCACGCGGCGTACGAGGCGGCCGGCGTCCCCCGCCTCGCCAAGGACCACGGCACGCGGTGAGCGCCGGCGCGCGGCGCGGCGCTACGCCACCCGGGCGATGACGTACCGGAGGATGTTCGGCAGCCAGACGGCGCCGTCGGCCCGCTCGTACGGGTGAAGGGCCTCCGCGAGCTCCTTCTCCGCCAGCGCCGGGTCCGCCGCCCCGCACGGCCCCGACCCGGTCCCGGCGACGGGGTACAGCCCGGTCGACAGCAGCCCCCGTACGGCGCTGTCCGCGTCGGCGTACCCGAACGGGCAGAACACCCGCCCCGACCCGTCCGGCACCAGCCCGGCGCCCTCCGCCACCGCGTCCAGGTCCCGCACCACCGGCCCGCCGCCCAGCACCGCCGGCACCGTGCACCGCTCCGCCGGCCCCCAGCCGGCCAGCACCACCGCACCGCCCCGCCGCACCGACGGCAGGGCCGCCGCCAGGGCATCCGGGCCGGGCTCGAAGGCCAGCAGCACGTCGTAGGGGCGGGCCGCGGGCACCGGGGGAGCGGCCACCACCTCCAGCAGCCGCTCCCGGGCCAGCGCCCGCCGGGCCGGGTCCGCCTCCACGCCCGTGGCGGCGGCGCCCCGCCCGGCGGCCAGCAGCAGGGGCAGCCCGGCCCCGCAGTCGAGGCCCAGCAGCCGGGTGCCCGGCCCGACCTCCAGCCGGTCGTAGACCGCCTCGTACAGCGGTACCAGCATCCGTTCCTGGATCTCCGCCCAGTCCCGGGCGACGAGCGTCGCCGTCGGCGTCGGTGTCATCGAAAGAGCGCTCCTGATTCCGTCTCGCCCCCTTGCCCCCGTTGCCAGAGAACTCCCCATCGGCCCCCGCGTCCAGAGGAGTGCGCCACCCGATTCACGCATCCGGGGCCCGGCGCCGTACCATTCGCGCCATGGCAAAGGCACCCGTTCTCACCCCGCAGGCGGAGGATTTCCCCCGCTGGTACCAGGATCTGATCAACAAGGCCGAGCTGGCCGACAACGGTCCGGTCCGCGGCACCATGGTCATCCGGCCGTACGGCTACGGCCTGTGGGAGCGGATGCAGCAGGAGATGGACGCCCGCATCAAGGACGCGGGTGCCCAGAACGCCTACTTCCCGCTGTTCATCCCGCAGTCGTACCTGACCAGGGAGGCCGAGCACGTCGAGGGCTTCGCCCCCGAGCTCGCGGTCGTCACGCACGGCGGCGGCAAGGAGCTGGAAGAGCCGGTCGTCGTCCGGCCCACCTCCGAGACGATCATCAACGACTACTTCTCCAAGTGGGTCCAGAGCTACCGCGACCTGCCCCTCCTGATCAACCAGTGGGCCAACGTCGTCCGCTGGGAGATGCGCCCCCGCGTGTTCCTCCGTACGAGCGAGTTCCTCTGGCAGGAGGGCCACACCGCCCACGCCACGTACGAGGACGCCCGCGACTACGCCGCGCACATCCACCGGAACGTGTACGGCGACTTCATGACCAACGTGCTCGGCATCGACGTCGTGCTCGGCCGCAAGACCCCCAAGGAGCGCTTCGCCGGCGCCATCAACACCCTCACCCTCGAGGGCATGATGGGCGACGGCAAGGCCCTCCAGATGGGCACGAGCCACGAGCTCGGCACCAACTTCGCCAAGGCCTTCAACACCTCCTACCTCTCCAAGGAGGGGCAGCAGGAGCTGGTCTGGCAGACCTCGTGGGGCGTTTCCACCCGTATGGTCGGCGGTCTGATCATGTCCCACGGCGACGACAACGGCCTGCGCGTCCCGCCGCGCCTGGCGCACGTCCAGGTCGTCGTCATGGCGATCAAGGGCGACGAGGCCGTGGCCAAGGTCCGCGAGCTCGGTGCGCAGCTGAAGGCGGCCGGCCTGCGCGTCCACGTGGACGACCGCGTCGACACCCCCTTCGGCCGCCGCGCCGTGGACTGGGAGCTCAAGGGCGTACCGGTCCGCATCGAGATCGGCCCCCGCGACCTGGAGAACGGCACGGCCATGCTGGCCCGCCGGATCCCCGGCGGGAAGGAGCCGGTGCGGATCGACGCGCTGGCCGACCTGCTGCCCAAGGTGCTCGACGAGGACCAGGCCCAGCTGCTGCGCGAGTCCCGCGAGCGCCGCATCTCCCGTACGACCGACGTGGCCACCATCGAGGAGGCCGCCGAGGCCGCCCTCGCCGGCGGCTGGGCGCGGATCCCGTGGAGCGTCCTGGGCCCGGAGGGCGAGGCCAAGCTCGGCGAGCAGGCCGTGACCGTCCGCTGCCTGATCGCCGAGGACGGGTCCGTTCCGGAGGCGGACGACGCCCCCGGTACGCTCGCGATCGTCGCGCGCTCCTACTGAGTTCCCCTTCCACGCCCCCGGCGCGCGGTTTCGGCCGCATGCCGGGGGCTGGTTTTTTCGGTCGGCGTTACGTACCGACTCCTCCTGGGATCGGCGCACCCGTCCTCGTCGGGACGCATGAGACTGAACTGACTGGTACGTGCAAAAAATTTGGAATGGCCCGGAATCGGAACACCGGGGCACCCCGGCTCGTTGTCACGACGTGAGCACGACACCACCTGTTCTCGCCGCAGAGCTGGCGCAGGCGTGGGCCGACATTCAGCGGTACCACCCCGAGCTGCCTGACCTTGCCGCGCCCGAGTCCCTGATCGGAGAGTCCTCGTCCGCCTGTGGCGCCGAGCTCTCCTTCGAGCGACTGCTGCACGAGGCAGTCCACGGCATCGCGGCCGCCCGCGGGGTCCGTGACACCTCGCGAGCGGGCCGCTACCACAACCGCAGATTCCTCGCGATCGCCGAGGAGATGGGGCTGGACCACTCCGAGGAGCCGCACGCCAGCAGCGGGTTCTCCCTGGTCTTCCTCAACCCCGAGGCCAAGAAGCGCTACCGGCCCACCATCGAGCGGCTCCAGCGCGCCCTCAAGGCGCACACGGCCGCCACGGCCGCCGACACCAAGCGCAGCTTCCGCGGACCGGCCGCGCGGCACGGCTCCTCCGGCGGCGGCGTACGCGTCAAGGCGGTCTGCGACTGCGGCCGCAACGTGCGGGTGGTCCCCTCCGTGCTGGCGCAGGCGCCGATCGTGTGCGGCGGCTGCATGAAGCCGTTCCGCATCCCCGAGGTCGCCACCGCGGCGGCGTCCTGACGTCGCGCCTCCGGCGGGCGGAGTGATGATCCTCCCCGCTCGGAGGTGCTGCGGGCATGTGGCACAATGGGCAGCTGTACTCGACAGTCGCATAGGACCCCTCTCTCCTCCGGCTGACGCGTCCATCGGGCACCCGAGTACCGCAACCCCACGTGGCATCTCAAGTGCCCAACCACGTCAAGTTCAGGAGACACCACTCCAGTGGCAGTCAAGATCAAGCTCAAGCGCCTCGGTAAGATCCGCTCCCCTCACTACCGCATCGTCGTCGCCGACGCCCGCACCCGCCGGGACGGCCGCGCGATCGAGGAGATCGGCATCTACCAGCCGACGTACAACCCCTCGCGCATCGAGGTCAACGCCGAGCGCGCGCAGTACTGGCTCTCCGTGGGCGCCCAGCCCACCGACGCCGTTCTCGCCATCCTGAAGCTCACCGGTGACTGGCAGGCGCACAAGGGCCTCCCGGCCCCCGCGCCGCTGCTGCAGCCGGCGACGAAGGAAGACAAGCGTCGCTCCTTCGACGAGTTCGCCAAGGCCCTTGAGGGCATCGGCGAGGCCAAGGGCGAGGCCATCACGCAGAAGAAGAAGGCCGACAAGAAGGCGGACGAGGCTGACGCCGCCGCCGAGTCGACCGAGGCCTGAGCATGCTCGAGGAGGCTCTTGAGCACCTCGTAAAGGGCATTGTGGACAACCCCGACGACGTGCAGGTCGCCTCGCGCAACCTGCGCCGCGGACAGGTGCTTGAGGTTCGGGTGCACCCCGAGGACCTCGGGAAGGTGATCGGCCGCAACGGCCGCACCGCACGTGCACTGCGTACCGTCGTGGGCGCCATCGGCGGGCGGGGGATCCGCGTCGACCTCGTCGACGTGGACCAGGTCCGCTGAGCAGTTGAATCACCGGCACGGGCCGGGGAGGGCATACGTGCCCGCCCCGGCCCGTCGTCGTCTGAACAGGAGAGAGTTGTGGAGCTGGTAGTCGCGCGGGTCGGCCGCGCCCACGGGATCAAGGGTGAGGTCACCGTCGAGGTGCGGACCGACGAGCCGGAGCTGCGACTCTCGCCCGGCGCGGTCCTCCGCACCGACCCGGCGTCGGCGGGCCCGCTGACCATCGAGACGGGCCGGGTGCACAGCGGCCGGCTCATGCTGCGGTTCGCGGGGGTCAAGGACCGCACCGCCGCCGAGGCGCTGCGCAACATCCTCCTCATCGCGGACGTGGACCCCACGGAGCTGCCCGAGGAGGAGGACGAGTACTACGACCACCAGCTGATGGACCTGGACGTGGTGCTGGAGGACGGCACCGAGATCGGCCGGATCACCGAGATCTCCCACCTGCCCTCGCAGGACCTGTTCATCGTCGAGCGTCCGGACGGCTCGGAGGTCATGATCCCCTTCGTGGAGGAGATCGTCGCCGAGATCGACCTGGAGGAGCAGCGCTGCGTCATCACCCCGCCGCCGGGGCTGATCGACGACCAGGCCGAGATCGCCTCCGCGCGTGACGCCGAGGCCGCGGCCGGGGCCGGGGCCGGGGACGCCGAGGCCGGGGACGACGCCTGATGCGGCTCGACGTCGTCACGATCTTCCCCGAGTACCTGGAGCCCCTGAACGTCTCCCTCGTCGGCAAGGCGCGGGCCCGCGGGCAGCTGGACGTGCACGTGCACGACCTGCGGGACTGGACGTACGACCGGCACAACACGGTCGACGACACCCCGTACGGGGGCGGCCCCGGCATGGTCATGAAGACCGAGCCGTGGGGCGAGGCCCTGGACGCGTCCCTGGCCGACGGCTACGAGTCCGGCGCGCACGGCCCCGTCATGGTCGTCCCCACCCCCAGCGGCCGGCCCTTCACGCAGGAACTGGCCGTCGAGCTCTCCGAGCGCCCGTGGCTGATCTTCACGCCGGCCCGGTACGAGGGCATCGACCGCCGCGTCATGGACGAGTACGCCACGCGCATGCCGGTCTACGAGGTCTCCATCGGCGACTACGTGCTGGCGGGCGGCGAGGCGGCCGTCCTGGTCGTCACCGAGGCCGTGGCCCGGCTGCTGCCCGGGGTGCTCGGCAACGCCGAATCCCACCGCGACGACTCGTTCGCCCCCGGGGAGATGGCCAACCTGCTGGAGGGCCCCGTCTACACCAAGCCCCCGCAGTGGCGCGGGCGGGAGATCCCCGAGGTGCTGCTCAGCGGCCACCACGGGAAGATCGCCCGCTGGCGCCGGGACGAGGCGTTCCGCCGCACCGCGCGGAACCGCCCCGACCTGATCGAGCGCTGCGAGGCCTCCGCCTTCGACAAGAAGGACCGCGAGATCCTGAGCATCCTGGGCTGGAAACCGTCCGGAGACGGCCGATTTTGGCGCAGGCCGGAGGTCGTGGAAGAATAGGCGGCTGTTGTGTGCTCGCGTGCGCCCCTGCCACAGGGGGACCGTCGTGCGACGGGTGACACGGCTCTCGAATTCTCTCCGGAAAATCCGCACCGGCGACCTGTGGCGTCGTGCGAAGAAAGCAGACGAACTCATGTCTCACCTGCTCGATGGCGTCAACGCCTCCTCCCTGCGTACGGACGTCCCGGCCTTCCGCCCGGGTGACACGATCAACGTGCACGTCCGCGTGATCGAGGGCAACCGCTCCCGTATCCAGCAGTTCAAGGGTGTTGTCATCCGCCGCCAGGGCTCCGGCGTCTCGGAGACCTTCACGGTCCGCAAGGTCTCCTTCAGCGTCGGCGTGGAGCGTACCTTCCCGGTCCACTCCCCGATCTTCGAGAAGATCGAGCTCGTCACCCGCGGTGACGTGCGTCGCGCCAAGCTGTACTTCCTCCGTGAGCTCCGCGGCAAGGCCGCGAAGATCAAGGAGAAGCGCGACCGCTGATCTCCTCTCCGGGTCCACGGGAAGGCCGGATAGGCTCCACCCCGATGGACACCGAAGCAGAGCTCACACAGCGCGGCCACTCCTCCCCCGAGCAGGGGGAGGGGCGGCCGCGTTCTGCTTTTTCCGGGGCGCGCCGCCTCCTCGGCACCCCCTGGCGGCGGGCCGGGGCGCTGGGCGTGGTCTGCGCGGTCTTCCTTCTGCTGATCAGCAATTTCGTGGTCCAGCCCTTCCTGATCCCGAGCCGCTCCATGGAGCCGACGCTGCGGGTCGGCGACCGGATCCTGGTGGACAAGCTGGCGTACCGTTTCGGCTCCACGCCGCGGCGGGGGGACGTGGTGGTCTTCGACGGCACCGGGTCCTTCGTGCGGGAGCCCGCCCGGGGCAACCCCGTCGGCGACGCCCTGCACGGCGCCGCCTCGGCGCTGGGGCTGGCGGAGCCTTCGGACACCGACTTCGTGAAGCGGGTCGTGGGCGTCGGCGGGGACGACGTGGTCTGCTGCGACGCGGGCGGCCGGATCCGGGTCAACGGGGTCCCCGTCGAGGAGCCGTACCTGTACCCGGGCGACACGCCCTCGGAGGTGCCCTTCCGGATCGTCGTCCCGCTGGGGACCCTGTGGGTCATGGGGGACCACCGTTCCCAGTCGCGTGACTCCCGTGACCACCTGGGGGAGCCCGGCGGGGGGATGGTCCCGGTGGAGAAGGTGATCGGGCGGGCCGACTGGATCGGCTGGCCGGCGTCCCGCTGGGGCTCGCTGCCCGGGACGGCCGCGGCCGGGGGCCCGCATGGGTAGCCGGGGGCGGCCGCCGGAGCCGGCGGAGGGCGGCCGGGCCCAGCGGCGCCGGATGGCGCGCAAGGTGCGGCGGCGCCGTCGCACCCGGCGGGCCGGCGAGCTCCCGCTGCTGGTGGCGGTGGCCCTGTGCATCGCCCTGGTGCTCAAGACCTTCCTGGTCCAGGCGTTCTTCATCCCGTCCGGCTCGATGGAGCAGACGATCCGGATCGGCGACCGGGTGCTGGTGGACAAGCTGACGCCGTGGTTCGGCTCCAAGGTCGAGCGGGGCGACGTCGTCGTCTTCAAGGACCCCGGAGGATGGCTCAAGGGCGAGGCGGCGCGGCCCGCCCGGGACCCGGCCGGCGTGAAGCAGGTCAAACAGACCCTCACCTTCATCGGCCTGCTGCCCTCGGCCGACGAGCAGGACCTGATCAAGCGGGTCATCGGCATCGGCGGCGACACCGTGGCCTGCTGCGACAACCGGGGGCGGGTGACCGTCAACGGCCGTCCGCTCGATGAGCCTTACGTGTCACCCGGGAACTCCCCCTCGGACATCCCCTTCGAGGTGCGCGTACCCGCCGGGCGGCTCTTCGTGATGGGCGACCACCGCGCCAATTCGGCCGATTCCCGCTACCACCTCGACGAGGCGTTCGAGGGCACGATCGACGAGAAGGGCGTGGTGGGACAGGCGGTGGTGATCGCCTGGCCGTTCGGCCACTGGCGCCGGCTGGAACAGCCCGCGACCTTCCTCGACGTTCCGGATCCGGTCCGTTCCGGGCGGCGGCAGCGGCCCGGCCGGCGCCGTCGGGGCACCGCGTTCGCATAGTGTGTTCCCGGTCTCCCGCGCCCTAGGGAACTCCCGCTCGTTAAGGGAGGGGAGGGCCCGTTCCTGTTCCGGCACGGGCGGTGGTTTTCCGAGTGAGGAGTGGATGTGGGGGATGTGGCGGTAGGCGCTCGATCCGGACGCGATGAGGGCGAGGAGCGGCCGGAGGATGCCGTCACGCACGAGACCGACGAGGCGGGCGCCGAGGAGCAGCAGCACCGTTCCTTCTGGAAGGAGCTCCCGCTCCTCATCGGTATCGCCCTGGTGCTGGCCCTGCTGATCAAGACCTTCCTGGTCCAGGCGTTCTCGATCCCGTCCGACTCGATGCAGAACACCCTGCAGCGCGGTGACCGGGTGCTCGTGGACAAGCTGACCCCGTGGTTCGGCTCGGAGCCCGAGCGCGGCGAGGTCGTCGTGTTCCACGACCCCGCGCAGTGGCTGGCGGGGGAGGTCACCCCCGAGCCCAACGTCGTGCAGAAGGTCCTCAGCTGGATCGGCCTGATGCCGTCCGCCGAGGAGAAGGACCTGATCAAGCGGACCATCGCCATCGGCGGGGACACCGTGGAGTGCAAGCAGGGCGGGCCCGTCATCGTCAACGGCAAGCCGCTGGACGAGCCGTACATCTTCCCCGGCAACACCCCCTGCGACGACAAGCCGTTCGGACCGCTCACCGTGCCCAAGGGCAAGATCTGGGTGATGGGCGACCACCGCCAGGACTCCCAGGACTCCCGCTACCACATGCAGGACTCCACCCAGGGCTTCGTGCCGGTCGACGACGTCGTCGGGCGGGCCGTGGTCATCGCCTGGCCGGTGACGCGCTGGGCCACCCTGCCGGTCCCGGACACCTTCGACCAGAAGGGCATCGACAAGCAGCTCCCGGCCCCGCTGCACTCGCCGCAGGCCTCCGGACCCGGCTCGGCCGGGGTCAACCCGGCGGCGCTGGGGCTGGTGGGCGCGGTGCCCCTCGTCCTGTGGCGCCGGCGGAGGCTGACCAAGGGCACTACCGCCCGGTAGGGTGCCGCCCAGGCCGGCCGCCGCCTGGTGGCGGCCATCTCCGGGTATGGGGGCGCACCAATGGGCGGAACTCAGGCAATACGCGCGAGCGGCAGAGCCGGCCGCGGCGGTCTCGGCAACACGTTGTCGGGCATCGCCGTGGCCATCGGCTTCGCGCTCTTCCTCGGCGGCTTCGTCTGGGGGGCGCTGGTGTACCAGCCCTACACGGTGCCGACGAATTCCATGGTCCCCACCGTCCAGCCCGGCGACCGGGTGCTGGCGGAGCGGATCGGCGGCGCGGAGGTGCGCCGCGGCGACGTGGTCGTCTTCAAGGACGCCCAGTGGAGCGACTCGCCGATGGTCAAGCGGGTCGTGGCCGTCGGCGGCGACACCGTCGCCTGCTGCGGCCAGGGCGGCAGGCTGACCGTGAACGGCAAGCCCCTTGAGGAGCCGTACGTCGACCAGGCCGGGCGCGACGCGCTGGCCGCCGGGACGACCTCCTTCGAGGTGACCGTCCCCGAGGGCAACCTCTTCCTGATGGGCGACCGGCGCTCCGGCTCCCTGGACTCGCGGGCGCACCTCCAGGACGCCGGCCAGGGCACCGTGCCCCGCTCGGCGGTGGTGGCCCGCGTCGATGCGCTGGCCTGGCCGAACACGAGGATGCTGGACCGGCCGCAGACCTTCGCCGCCCTTCCCGGCGGGACCTCGCAGGCGGGTCCGCTGCGGCTCCAGGTGGCGGCGGTGGTGGCGGGAGCCGCCCTGGTCGTCCTGGGGGCCGCCTACGGGCCGGTCGCCCGGGTGCTGGGCCGGGGGCGGGCGCGGGGGCGCTCCGGTGGCCGCTGAGCGGGGCGCGGAGCGTCCGCGGAAGGTGTCCCGGGTGATCCTGCTGGACCCCGCGGACCGGATCCTGCTGCTGCACGGCTTCGAGCCGGGCGATCCCCGTGACGACTGGTGGTTCACCCCGGGCGGCGGGCTGGAGGGCGACGAGACCCGTGAGCAGGCCGCGCTGCGCGAGCTCGCGGAGGAGACCGGGATCACCGAGGTGGAGCTCGGTCCCGTGCTGTGGCACCGCTACTGCTCCTTCCCCTTCGACGGCAGGCGCTGGGAGCAGGACGAGTGGTACTTCCTGGCCCGGACCACCCGGACGGAGACCGTGATGGGCGGGCTCACCGAGCTGGAGCGGCGCAGCGTCGCGGGGGCGAGATGGTGGACCTCCGAGGAACTTCTCACGGCCCGTGAGACGGTGTACCCGACCAAGCTCGCCGGGCTGCTGAGGACGCTGCTCGACGACGGTCCCCCGGACGCTCCGGTGGTCCTGCCCCCGGAAATCGTTTAGGGGCGCACGGCGCTGGCGCACAATAGGGGGACGCACGGCTGAAGGGGAACATGCCATGAGCGCCGAGGACCTCGAAAAGTACGAGACCGAGATGGAGCTGAAGCTCTATCGGGAGTACCGCGACGTCGTCGGGCTGTTCAAGTACGTGATCGAGACGGAACGCCGTTTCTACCTCACCAATGACTACGAGATGCAGGTGCACTCGGTCCAGGGGGAGGTGTTCTTCGAGGTCACGATGGCCGACGCCTGGGTCTGGGACATGTACCGGCCCGCCCGCTTCGTCAAGCAGGTGCGGGTGCTGACCTTCAAGGACGTGAACATCGAGGAGCTCAACAAGAGCGACCTCGAACTGCCGGGCGCCTGAGCCGGCCGGACCCGACGGGTCCGACGGGCCCCCGGAGGGGATCCGCCCTCTCACCCGCACGGGTGAGCGCGGTATCCACAACGCCCGGGTTGTCCACCAAGATCCACTCGATGGGCCGGGACGCGGGATCTTCGGTACCGGAGGTGGTGCCGGATGGACGCGAAGGGCGTGGCACGACAGGCATTGGGCCGGTACGGCGAGGAGCTCGCCGTGCGGCGGCTCAGCGAGTCGGGGATGACGGTGATCGCCCGGAACTGGCGGTGCCGGGGCGGGGAGATCGACATCGTCGCGCGGGACGGGGACGCCCTCGTCGTGTGCGAGGTCAAGACGCGCCGGGCCGGGGGCTTCGAGCACCCCATGGCCGCCGTCCGGGCCGGGAAGGCCGACCGGCTGCGCCGGCTGGCCGGGCGCTGGCTCGCCGACCACGGCGGACCGCCGCCGGGCGGGGTGCGCATCGATCTGGTCGGAGTCCTGCTGCCGAGGCGCGGCGCGCCCGTGGTGGAACACGTCAGGGGGGTGGCCTGATGGGGTTCGCGCGGGCCTGCTCGGTGGCCCTGGTGGGCGTCGAGGGCGTGGTGGTGGAGGTCCAGGCCGACCTGGAGCCGGGAGTGGCGGCCTTCACCCTGGTGGGACTGCCCGACAAGACCCTGGTCGAGAGCCGGGACCGGGTCCGGGCGGCGGTGGCGAACTCGGGCGCCCCCTGGCCGCAGAAGAAGCTCACGGTCGGACTCAGCCCGGCCTCCGTACCGAAGTCCGGGGCCCATTTCGACCTGGCCGTGGCGGCGGCCGTCCTGGGGGCCGCCGAGGTGGTCGACCCGGGGGAGATCGCCGACCTCGTGCTCATCGGGGAGCTGGGCCTGGACGGTCGGGTGCGCCCGGTCCGCGGGATCCTGCCGGCCGTGGTCGCCGCGGCCGAGGCCGGGTACCGGCAGGTGGTGGTGCCCGAGCAGTGCGCCGCCGAGGCGTCCCTGGTCCCCGAGGTGTCGGTGCTGGGCGTGCGCAGCCTGCGGCAGCTGATCGCCGTCCTGACCGACGCGCCGGTCCCCGAGGAGGACCCGCCGGACGGGCAGGGCCGCCCGGACCCGATGCTGGCCGGGCTGGTCCTGCCGGGCGCCGGGCTCGGTACGGGCCTGGCCCGGGGTGCGGAGGCCCCGGACTTCCCCGACCTCGCCGACGTGGCCGGCCAGCACGGAGCCCGCCGGGCCCTGGAGGTCGCCGCCTCGGGCGGCCACCACCTCTTCCTCAGCGGGCCCCCGGGCGCCGGCAAGACGATGCTCGCCGAGCGGCTGCCCTGGATCCTGCCGCCGCTCACCCGCCAGGAGTCACTGGAGGTGACGGCCGTCCACTCGGTCGCGGGAATCCTCCCGCCGGGCGAACCGCTGGTCCCGCGGCCCCCGTACTGCGCCCCGCACCACTCGGCGACCATGCAGGCCCTGGTGGGCGGCGGGGCCGGCATCCCCCGTCCCGGGGCGGTCTCCCTGGCCCACCGGGGGGTGCTGTTCCTCGACGAGGCGGCCGAGTTCAGCGCGAAGGTGCTCGACGCCCTGCGCCAGCCCCTCGAATCGGGCCACGTGGTCATCGCCAGGGCCGCCGGGGTGGTGCGGCTGCCCGCCCGTTTCCTGATGGTCCTCGCGGCCAATCCGTGCCCCTGCGGGCGGCACACCCTGGGCGGGGCGGGCTGCGAATGCCCGTCCTCGGTGATCCGGCGCTACCAGGGACGGCTGTCGGGCCCGCTGCTGGACCGGGTCGACCTCAGGGTGGAGGCCGAGCCGGTCACCCGCTCCGACCTGCTGGGCCGGGGAGGCCGGGGTGAAACGACGGCGGCCGTCGCGGAGCGGGTGCGCGAGGCCCGGGAGCGGGCCGCCGCACGGTACGCCGGCACCCCCTGGCGGCTCAACGCGGAGGTGCCCGGGCACGAGCTGCGCACCCGGTGGCCGGCCGGCCCCGGCGCCCTGGCGCAGGCCGAGCGGGAGATGGAGCGCGGGCTGCTCACCGCCCGGGGGCTGGACCGGGTGCTGCGGGTCGCCTGGACCGTGGCCGACCTGCGCGGCCGCGACCGTCCCGAGGTGCTGGACGCGGCCGTCGCGCTGGAGCTGCGCACCGGGATCGCCCGCGGGGCGGTACTGGCCATGGGGGCCGGGTCATGACCGCCGCCGGGCCGCCGGACCCCGCCTTCCTGGCCCGGGCCGCGCTGACCCGGGTCCTGGAGCCGGGGGACGAGCACGGCGGGCGCTGGCTGCGCGAACTCGGCCCCGCCGCCCTGATGGAACTCCTCGGCGGTGCCGCGGCCGACGCGGAGCCCGGGCCGCTGAGCGGCGTGGGCGCCGAGCGGCTCGCCGGGTACCGCAGGCGGGCGGCGCTCGCGGAACCCGGGCACGACCTCGAACGGGCCGCGGCGGCGGGCGTCCGGTTCGTCTGCCCGGGCTCCGCGGAGTGGCCGAGCCAGCTCGACGACCTCGGCGACGCCCGGCCCGTGGGGCTCTGGCTGCGGGGCCGGCCGAACCTGCGGACCTGGGCCCTGCGCTCCGTCGCCGTGGTCGGGGCCCGCGCCTGCACCCCGTACGGGGCCCACATGGCGCAGACCCTGGCCGCCGGGCTCGCCGAGCGGGGCTGGGTGGTGGTGTCCGGAGCGGCGTACGGGATCGACGGCGCCGCCCACCGCGGGGCCCTCGCCTCCGGCGGTGCCACGGCCGCGGTCCTCGCGTGCGGGGTGGACACGGTCTACCCGCGCGGCCACGCCGGACTGCTCGGCCGGATCGCCCGCCAGGGGCTGGTACTGGGCGAACTGCCGCCCGGCAGCCACCCCACCCCCAGCCGGTTCGTCCTGCGCAACCGGGTCATCGCCGCCCTCACCCGCGGCACCGTCGTGGTCGAGGCCGCCCAGCGCAGCGGCTCCCTCGTCACCGCCCGCCGCGCCCAGCGGCTGGGCCGCCTGACGATGGGCGTCCCCGGCCCCGCCACCAGCGGCCTCTCCGCCGGGGTGCACGAGCTGCTGCGGGGCGAGGCCGTCCTGGTCACCGACGCCGCCGAGGTGGTCGAACTCGTCGGCGCCATGGGCGAGCTGGCGCCTGTCCGGCGCGGACCCGTCCTCGCCCGGGACCTGCTGGACCCCGCGGCCGCGCGGGTCCTCGAAGCGCTCCCCGCCGGCCGGCCCGCCGATGTCGAGGAGATCTCCCTCGCCGCGGTCACCGGCACCGATGAAGTCATCGGCAGACTGTACGAACTTCACTCTCTGGGGTTCGTCGAACGGCAGGGCGACGCCTGGCGGTTGACCCGACACGCACCGAAGGGGGAGGCGTAATCCGGAGCCGTCCGGCGAGGCGGTCGTTGACCTGGGGCGTTCCGGTGAAAGAGTGACGGCGATGAGAGACGCGGTCTTTCCCGAGGCGACCGCCCGGGCCGTGCGCGAGGCACCGGTCCCGGGCCGCCCCCGCGAGTGCGGACGCCCCTGTGCCCCTGCGCCATCCCGTACTCTTCGCGCACCGCGACGTCTCCGTCACGCTACGCTCCCAAGGAATCCCGCTCCGGCAAAGGCGAAGCATGCCCCAGCACACCTCAGGGTCCGACCGCGCTTCGGTGCCACCCGCTGCCCGTGGCAGCGTGCGGTCCGCCGAGCCCTCGTCCCTGGAGCTGCTCTGGCGCTCATACAAGGACTCCGGTGACGAACGGCTGCGGGAGCAGCTGATCCTGCACTACTCGCCGCTGGTCAAATACGTGGCGGGCCGGGTCAGCGTCGGTCTCCCGCCCAACGTGGAACAGGCCGACTTCGTCTCCTCCGGGGTCTTCGGACTGATCGACGCCATCGAGAAGTTCGACATCGAGCGGTCCATCAAGTTCGAGACGTACGCGATCACCCGGATTCGCGGCGCCATGATCGACGAGCTGCGGGCGCTGGACTGGATCCCGCGCTCCGTCCGCCAGAAGGCCCGCGCCGTGGAGCGCGCCTACGCCACGCTGGAGGCCCAGCTGCGGCGCACCCCGACCGAGGGCGAGGTCGCGGGGGAGATGGGCATCGGGGTGGAGGAACTGCACACCGTCTTCAGCCAGTTGTCCCTCGCCAACGTGGTCGCCCTGGAGGAGCTGCTGCACGTCGGCGGGGAGGGCGGCGACCGCCTTTCCCTGATGGACACCCTGGAGGACACCGCCGCCGACGACCCGGTGGAGGTGGCCGAGGACCGGGAACTGCGCCGGCTCCTCGCCCGCGCCATCAACACCCTCCCCGAGCGGGAGAAGACCGTGGTGACCCTCTACTACTACGAGGGCCTCACCCTCGCCGAGATCGGCAACGTCCTCGGCGTCACCGAGAGCCGGGTCAGCCAGATCCACACCAAGTCCGTGCTCCAGCTGCGCGCCAAGCTCGCCGACGTCGGCCGCTGAGCCGCCCCCCGGCCGCAAGGGGCCGCCGGAGCTTGCGCACCCTCCGTACAGTGGTGACGTGCCCAGGATTCGAGCGGCCTCCGTGGCCGAGCACCGGTCGATGCAGCGCGGCGCCCTGTTGGACGCGGCGCGTTCCCTGCTGTCGGAAGGCGGGACCGAGGCCCTGACCTTCCCCGCCCTCGCGGAGCGGACCGGCCTCGCCCGGTCCTCCGTGTACGAGTACTTCAAGTCCCGCGCCGCCGTCGTCGAAGAGCTGTGCGCGGTGGACTTCCCCGTCTGGGCCGCCGAGATCGAGGCGGCGATGGAGGCCGCGCAGACACCCGAGGCGAAGGTCGAGGCGTACGTGCGCAGCCAGCTGGAGCTGGTGGGCGACCGCCGGCACCGCGCGGTGGTGGCGATCTCCGCCGGCGAGCTGGACGCAGGCGCGCGGGAGATGATCCGCGCCGCGCACGGCGGCCTGGTCGCGATGATCGTCGAGGCGCTGGAGGCCCTCGGCCGCCCGGAGCCCCGGCTGTCCGCGATGCTGCTCCAGGGCGTCGTGGACGCCGCGGCGCGCCGGATCGAGCTGGGCGCCGCCGAGGACCCCGCCGTGATCACCGCCACCGCCGTCACGATGGCCCTGCGCGGCATCGGCGGCTAGGCCGTCTCTTCCGGATCTTGCCTGGCCCGCGCCGCCCGGCACCGCACCTCGCCGCCTTGGCGGGGCGCCAAGTACGTCCAGTACGGCGGCGCCCCGCCAAGGCGCCGATGCACGGCACCTGGGGGCACCTCCCAGCGGTAGCTGGGGGAA
>NZ_JBVILR010000036.1:0-66704 GCF_055580265.1 Streptomyces sp. NPDC032091
TCGCAGCCCTTACCCCTCCGCTTCGCTTCGGGGTACCTGAGCGCTGCGCGCTCAGGAGTGACAAGCCTCGCTGCGCTCGGCCGAAGGCCGCCTTCAGCGCCTAGGCCCCTCCGCTTCGCTCCAGGGCAGTGAACCGTCTCGCTGCGCTCGACGGGGCTCCGCTTCGCGGAGCAAGGTCGGCCCTTCCGGCCGGAGTCCTGCGCTTCGCTCCGGACTGATTTCTCTCCTCCGCGCTGCGCGCGGAGGAGAGAACGGTTGCGCTCCGCGCAACCGGGGCTGCTTCGCAGCCCTTACCCCTCCGCTTCGCTTCGGGGTACCTGAGCGCTGCGCGCTCAGGAGTGACAAGCCTCGCTGCGCTCGGCCGAAGGCCGCCTTCGGCGCCCAGCCCCTCCGCTTCGCTCCAGGGCAGTGAACCGTCTCGCTGCGCTCGACGGGGCTCCGCTTCGCGGCGCCAGTCCGGCGCTTCGGGCCGGACTGGTTTCCTCCGCGCAACGCGGAGGAAAGAACGGTCGCGCTGCGCGCGATCGGGGCTGCTTTGCAGCCCACCCTCCGCTTCGTTCCGGGTGCCTGAGCCCTGCGTGCTCAGGAGGGACCGCCTTGCTGTGCTCGGCGAGGCTCGGCTTCGCTGAGCCAGGGCAGGCCCTTCGGGCCGGAGTCCTACGCTTCGCTCCGGACAAGGTTCGGGGTTTCGCTTTGCTCCACCCCAACGAGCCTGCAGAGCAGGACCGTTGGGGTGGGTCAGCTGCGCTCCCCCACCCGCGGAGTAGGGAATCGCCTTGCTTGGCTTGGTGGACCGGCCCAGAGGGCCCGAGTCTTACTGGATGTCTTTGCGCTGGGGCAGGAGGAGTCGGCTTGGTGGTCTTTTGCCCTCTTTGCTTAGTTCTGGGGCAGGAGTCATGGCCGGCTCTTTGTTTGCGTCGCAGGTCTGTTCTGGGTGATCGGGTGAGGGCGTTGGCTGGAGAAGTGGGGGTGGGGGGCTTGAGGTGTGGTGGGGAGATGGTGGGGGAGTGGGGTGGGGTGTTAACGGCGTTAATGGTGGGTTGAGGGGGTGATTCAAAGTGATGTGCGGATAGAGATAGGAATCAGTCAGATTCTGCGTGGTTACGGACAGGGTGTCCGGTCCGTGACGGTGGGGTGGCTGGAGTGGTTCGGCGTCAGGGAGTGGGGTTGTGGTGGGGGTTCACGACGGCATTTCGTGCGCGCAGCGCGGCAGGAGACGGCCTATAGAGGGTACGGAGATGCGTTGTCGCAGGTCAGGCGGGGTGCGGGGGGAAAGTTATGTCCCCTCAGAAGGGACATAACTCGGGCGATGTGTCCCTGGTAGGGGGACACATCGACTGCAAAACGTCAGTGGGGCTGACGCTTTTTGGGGTAAAATGTCGGGGGGGCTGACGTTTTGCGGGAGATACGTCGGCGAACTGCGCCAGGGTGGGGTGGCGTTGGGCGAGGGGGGTCCGGGAGGGCCTGTCCGGGGGCCGTGGCCGAGATGTGTCCCCCCAGGGGGGACACAAGACACGCCGAACGTCAACGAGCGTGACATTAGTGTCACCCTTGTTGACATACTCTCTCTGCAGATCAACGAAGTGGAGAGCATCCTCGTGTCATCAGAAGCACAGCGCCGCCGGCAGAGTCCGTCGCGCGCGCCGCGTCCTGATCTCCCCGTTGATGACGCGATCTCGGCGTGGAGTCAGCCACTGGCTCCGGTCAAGGATCTGGACAGCCTCGCGAAGAGGTATCCCAGTCGGAAGCTCACGCTGGACGGTGAGCGCAAGCCGCTGGAGTTCTACGGGACGCAGAGTCAGCCAAATGCGTTCTCGATGGACAGCCTGGAGTTCTTCCTGGTGATCGCCCAGTACTTCAGGGAAGCCTTGCCTCTGAGACTGATCCTGCTGCTGATCGCGTGCCAGCGGGCGGGAGGGCGGATTCCACTTACCCAGGAGGAGATGGCTACGATCCTGGATGTCAGTCGGACAAAGACGTCGGAGGCGCTGCACACCGTCATGTCTCATGGGATCGTCTTCAAGGTGCGGCGGGGTGTGTACCAGTTCAACCCGCCCTACAGTTACCGGGTGGCCGAGTTCATCCCGGGAACCGAGACGGCGGGTGAGTTCGTGAAGGTGGAGCAGCACAGCACCATCTCGCAGATTCGCAGCGACACGAGCTTGCCCGACCTGGTGCGGTTCCCGTCGCTGGACCACATGCGGCAGGCAATCGAGGAACTGCGGGCCGAACGGTCCAAAGAGCGCGCTGCGCGCCGGCTGAGCCGGGCACAGCGCAAGGAAGAAGGGACAGCTCAGTGAGCACCTTGCGATTCGCTGCGGTCAACGCCGACGGGCTTCTCTCCGACCTTGACCTTCCGCCTGCCGCGTACCGTGTGCTGCTGAAGCTGCGTTCGCTGAGCGAGCCGGGTGGGCGGATCCTGATCGACCAGGCCAGCATTGGTGGGCTGTTGGAGTTGAGCAGGCCGAGCGTCAACGCCGCTCTGCGCAGTCTGGAGCTGGCGAAGCTCGTGCGGAAGGTCAGGAACGGGGTGTACCAGATCAACCCGATGCTGGCCGGGTACAACTCGTTCGAGGACGCTGTCGCGGCCGTGAACGAGATGGCTGCCGACGAGCGGCTGGACGCCCGTGGGTACGTGGCCAGTTACCACCAGGCGGTGGCGGAGTACCAGGACCAGCTGGCCGAGCAGCGGAAGAAGCGGGCGGCGCAGGCCGCTGCGAAGAAGGCTGCGGAGTCGAAGCGGCGGCGGACCCTGCACGCTGTGGGGTAGGTGGGTTGAAGGAGGGGGCTTGGAGG
Organism: Streptomyces sp. NPDC032091; assembly: GCF_055580265.1. Taxonomy (NCBI): domain Bacteria; kingdom Bacillati; phylum Actinomycetota; class Actinomycetes; order Kitasatosporales; family Streptomycetaceae; genus Streptomyces; species Streptomyces sp. NPDC032091. The sequence continues at coordinate 2,797 of NZ_JBVILR010000036.1, forward strand.
GCCTCTGGTGGCCTTTCAAGGGCTTTTGAGGGTCTCGGGATATCCCGGGGCCCTCAAAGGGTTTTAGGGGGGTGGGGAGGCGTGTGGGGGCTTGGGAGGGGATGGGTGAGGGGATGGGTGGGGGCGGGTGGGGGCCCTGGGGAGGGAGCTGTGTTGGGTGGGTGGGGGCGGGTTCAGGGGGCGGCCGGTTGGTCGGTGGTCGGGCGTTGGTGGTGGGGTTTTCAGAAGGCGACGTCTACGTAGTCGATGTCGGTGAACTCGACCAGGAGACCGCCGGCTCGGGAGCCGTTGTCCTTGAAGTAGATCTCCTGGAGGGCTTCGGCCGTGATGTGGCGGAGCTGGGCTTCGGTGGCGCCGGTTTCCTGGGCGGCGAAGAGGCGCCCCGCGTATTCCGGGGGGAGGTGCTGGGTGATGCGGCGCATGCGGCCGTCGTCGGTGGTGCCCGGGGCCGCGGTGAAGCCGAAGCGGGCGCGGGTCTCGATGACGAGGCCGGTGGTGCGGGCGGCCTGTTCGCGGGCGCGCTTGCGGACCAGGGGCTGCCAGCGGCGGCGTACTTCGGCCTCCATGCGGGCGGCCAGGGCCGGCTTGGGCTGCTTGATCTCGTTCTTCACGTACCGCTCGACCGTGCGCTGGGAGATGCCGAGGAGGGCCGCGACGTTCCTGGTTGATTTGAGCTGCTTGAGGAGGTAACGCATCTGGGCGCCCGCGGACTTGGGGATGGGGCGGGTGAAGTGCTGTGCGTCGGCCCGGGTGAGGCTGTCGGAGATGTCGGACATCGGTTACTCGCCGTCTGCTGCTGCGTCGTGGCCCTTGATGTGGCGGGCCGGGTTGAGGTGTTCGTCGAGGAGCTGGACGGCCCACAGGAGGGGCTGGGTGCCCTCGTGCTTGACCATGCCGGGGCTGACGCCCAGGCGGAAGCCGCCGGGGAGCGGCTTGCCGTCGGGGGTGCGGGGGAGGAAGTCCAGGGGGCTGGGGCCGTCGGAGAGGTAGACCGCGCAGTCGGACAGGACCGCGATGGGGTAGAGGCCGGCGGAGGTGGCGAGCTTCTGCATCTTGCGGTGCATGTTGACGCGGGCCGTGGAGATGACGGCGGCGCGGATGTCGGGGCGCCAGGTGGGGCGTTCGAGGGCGGGCCAGGGTTCGCCCGGGCGGTAGCCGGCGCCCTGGGGGCGCTCGCGGAGCTTGCCGATGCCGCCCTTGACGGTGGATTTGATCGCGGAGAGGACGGCGGTGGGGAGGGGGCTGTGGTGCTTGTGGGTTTCCATCGCGGTCAGGAACTCGGGTTCCGTGAGGGTGGGGGTGACGCCCATGTCCGCCATCGTGGCCAGGTAGGCGTCGCGGAGGCGGGTGTACCAGGCGTCGAGGTAGGGGCCGTGTTCCGGGCGGATCCAGGCCTCGGTGGGGTGGACGTCGTGGCCGAGCTCCTGGGCGTAGGCCAGGGTCGGGGTCGCGTACCAGGCCGGGCCGGCGGGGGGCCTGCCGTGGGGGGTGAACGGGCTGGGGAGGCGGGGGTCCAGGGTGAGGGAGGAGAGGTCCGCGAGCCAGCAGCCGGGGAGCTTCGGGTCGAAGCGGGGGCTGGTGGTGTGGACGGCGGGCCCGGTGCCGACGGTGAGGCGGTTCGCGGCGGCGGCGAAGGCCATGTTCACGTCGATGCCGACGGCGTGGGTGCGGGCGCACTCGGCGTCGGTGAGGAGCTCCGGGTCGCGGATCCAGTCGTACGCCTCCTCGTCGAGGACCTGGTCCGGGGTGCGCTGGTGGGAGCGGGGGTAGAGGGAGGCGACCACCGGGTGCTCGTCGGGGGCCTCCGGCGGGGCCGGGTCGACGGGGCGGGTGAGGGAGCCGGGGACGGGGGCTGATTCCCAGGTGTTCGTCTGCGGGTTGCGGGCCGCGCGCGTGGGCGGGCGGAGGGCCGTCATGAGTTCGAGGCCGGTGACCGCGGTGGAGCCGCGGGGGGTGAGGACGCGGGTGGCGTAGGTGGAGAGCAGCTCGGCGAGTTCGGGGGCGGGGAGGTCGGCGGTGTCCTCGCCCCAGGCGCGGGGGTCCAGGGCGCCCCAGGGGAGGACCGCGAGCTGGACGCACTGGCGGCCGGTGGTGGGGGAGGCCGGGCGGTAGATGCGGGCCCAGGGGCCGAAGCCGCGGCGGGTGAGCTGCCACTTGGCCTTGGTGAGCTGCTTGATGACGGGGTGGTTGTCGGGGAGACGGAGGGCGCGGCGGTCTTCGAGGGCGAGGGGGAGGCCGAGGCGTTCGGCGGCGGGGGCGGTGAGGACCAGGAGGGGGTCGCCGTCCTTGCCGTTGCGGTGGAGGCGGGGGGCGCGGAGGTCGGCTTCGGGGCTGAGGGCCCAGGTGATGAGGGAGGGGAGGTCGGAGGTGGGGTGGGTGAGGAGGACCCCGCCTGCGGCGTGGGCGTGGCCGGTGCCGTCCAGGACGGCTAGGGGGCCGTTGCCCTGGAGGGGGAGGGGGGTGGGTGAGGTGGGCTTGGTGGGTGGGGTGGGCTTGGTGGGGTGGGTGGTTCGGGTGGGGGGCGTGGTTTTGGGGTGGGGGGGTGCTGTGGGGGGCGTGGGGGTATTAACGGCGTTAATGGTTGCCGGAGGGGTGGGGGGCGTGGTGTTAACGGCGTTGACGGTGGCCTGGGGGGTGGGGGGCGCGGTGTTAACGGCGTTAATGGTGGATTGGGGGGTGAGCGGCTCGGTGGTGGGGGCGGGCGGCCCGGCGGTGGGGGTGGGCGGGTGGAGGGCGGACAGGCCTTCGAGGAGGCGGGCGTAGGCGGCGCGCTTGGGGGGGCGGGGGGCCGTGCGGCCGGTTTCCCAGGAGGTGACGGTCTCGCGGCGGACGGAGAGGGCCTTGGCGATCTGGTCCTGGCTCAGGCCGGCCGCCTCGCGCAGGCGCTTGCGCTCGTCGGGGCTGGGGAGGCCGTCCTTGGCAGCGGCCTCTTCCAGCAGGGCGTCGACCGCGGCGAAGAGGGTCGTCTGTTCGTTCTCGCTCATTGCTACCTCCAGGAGCACCCTATGTGAAGCGCACGGTTGAACGCACATGGAACGCACGTGGGGGCGTTAACGGCGTTAATGCCGTCAGCGCCCCCGGCGTGCGTGCGGTGCCGTTCAGATGCGCTGCATCAGGAGTTCCGTGACGGCCTTGAGGTCGTCCGGGGTCAGGTGGGCGGTGAGGGCGTCCGCGATGGTCTCCGGGGACTGGGCGGAGATCGTGATGCGGGGCGTGGGGGCGGGGGAGGGGGCCGAGGGGGCGGGCGGGGTGGGGGTCGGGGCGTTAACGGCGTTAACGGTCGGGGGGGTCGGGCGGGTGCGCTGGCGCGGGGGGTTGACGGTGTTGATGCTCTCCGTGGCGGCCGCCGCCTGTTCCTCCTGGGGGAGGCGGCCGATGCGGCGGGCCGGCTCGACCTTCAGCTCGCCCGTCTCCACCTTGTCCTGGAGCTCCGGGGTCAGGTTGAGGAGGGTCAGGCGCTGGGAGACCCACGCGGGGGTCTTGCCGATCCGCTTGGCGACCTGGGCCTGGGAGCCGTGGACGTCGACGAGCTCCTGCAGGGCGCGGGCCTGGTCCATGGGGGCTACGTCGACCCGGTGGACGTTGGCGATGAGCGCCGATTCGAGGATGTCGGCGGCCGAGGCGGAGAGGGCGTCGTTGACGTGGATGTGCATCGTCTTGAGCCCGGCCAGCTGGGCGGCCGCGAGCCGGCGGTTGCCGTCGATCACCACGTACGGGGCGCGGCCGAGGCCGTCGGTGGCGCCCGGGTGGGCCTCCATGAAGGCCATGCGGGTCGCGACCGCCAGCGGCTGGAGCTGGCCGCGGACGGTGAGGGACTGGGCCAGCTCGTCGAGGTCGGTGAGGTCCTCGCGGAGGTTGAACGGGTTGTGGGCCAGGGCCTCGATGGGGACCTCGGAGGGCGGGACCACCCCGGAGGTGGGCGCGCCCGTGGCCTCGGCGATGGCGGCGCGGCGGGAGCTGACGCCGACGGGCTGGGCCCGTGCGAAGGACGCCGAGACGCCGAGCTTGTCGGCCTTGCTGCTCATGAGATCTCCCGGGCGAGTGCGCGCAGGGCGACGGCCTGGTCGCCGTTGGGGGCGTAGACGAAGAGGGGCTGCTTCAGGCGGACGGACTCGCGCTGTTCCTTGAGGTCGGGGACGATCGCCACGACCCGCGGATCCTTTATGTCCATCCATGCCTGGAGGGAGCTGGTCGCGATGTAGCCGCGGCGGCCGTCGTAGAGGTTGACGACGAGGCCGAGGTAGTCGATGTCCAGGCTGAGGTCGTCGCGCAGGTCGTTGATCTGGGAGGTGAGGAGGTCGTACGCGTCGGCCGAGGAGTCCTCCGCCTGGACGACGATCAGCGCGCCGGAGGCGCCCGGCTGTTCGGTGTCGCGGCGGCGGCCGTAGTAGATCGCCGCGTCCATGCTCAGGCCGAGGCTGGGCGGGCAGTCGACGAGGATGACGTCGTAGTCGGACTCGACGGGGGCGAGGGCGCGTTCGAGGGCGGCCTCGCGGGCGCGGACCGTGGAGAGGCGGACGTCGAGGAGGAAGGCGTCCGTGCAGGCGGGCAGGAGGTGCAGGCGGTCGCCGAAGCGGTCGTGCTCGATGGGGGCGATCAGGTCCTGGAGGGGGCCCTTGGCCTCGCCGGCCATGTGGCAGGTGAGGCTGTCGCCGCCGATGGGCAGCGGCTGCTGGCCGAGCTGCTTGGTGAGGTGGCCCTGGGGGTCGAAGTCGACGAGCAGGACGCGCATGCCCAGGCCCGGGAGGTCTTCGAGGTCCAGGGGCGTGGTGGTGGGGAGGGCGCCGTCCGTCTCCTCGGGAGGGGCGAGGCGGGCCAGCTGGCGGGCGACGCGGACCGGGTGCAGGGTCGAGGGGTCCTCGGCGAGGGCCTCGGCCGTGCCGGCGGTGATGGCGGTCTTGCCGACGCCGCCCTTCTGGTTGCACACGACGATGCGGCGGACCACGGAGGGACGCTGGACCGTGGGGGCCGGGTTCATCTCCAGCCAGAGGCGGACCGCCTGGGCGAGACCCTGGATGAGGGAGACGCCGCGGTCCTTGGAGTCGGTGCGGAAGGACTCCCACTGGCCTGCGGGCAGCCACGTCGAGAACGACTCGGCGCCGGAGGTGTCGACGGGGGAGGGGGAGGAGGCGAGGGCGCTCCAGTGCGCGATGCCCTGGTGGACGGCGTCCTGGATGTCGACCCGCAGCTGGGCGGTGCGGATCTTCAACTCCTGGCGGAGCCACGGGGGGAGCTTGGAGACGACCTTCTCTCGGTCGCTCGGGGACGAGGGCGAAGTCATGAGAGGGACTTTACTAACGTTCTTGGGTCTATGTGGGCGCCACGCTTGGGTTTTGCTAACGAAATGGGTGGGGAGGGGGTCCGGGCATGCGAAAGGGCGGCCCCGCGGGTGCGCGGGACCGCCCTGGAGGGGTCGTCAGGGGCGGGGGAGGGGCGGTGCGATGGCCGGTTCGAGCGTCCTGCGGCACTCGGGGGAGCCCGCGGGGTCGAAGAGGGGGAGGCGGTCGGCGGGCACGATCCCGGGGAGGAGGTAGGTCCAGAGGTCGACGACCCGGGTGTGCAGGTCCTCGCGGCCGGTGCGGACGTGCGAGGTGACCTGGACACCGGTGAAGGAGCCGACGAGGAAGGTCGCGAGGTCGTGCACGTCGACCGAGGGCAGGACGTCGCCGCGTTCCTGGGCCGGCGTCAGACAGCTGCGGCAGGTCTCGATCCAGGTGTTGTACGGGGACGGGTCGGGGTCGGTGAACGAGCCGAACTCGATGACCAGGCGGATGCCCGCGCGGATGCGGACGTTGGTGCGCAGACCGCACGCCATCCGGTGGGTGAGGTCGATGACGGTCTGGAGTCCCGGTTCCTCGATGGCGGGGACGTCCTCGGAGACCTGGAACTGCTCCTCCACCAGGGTGCGGGCGAGGGCCTGCTTGGAGGGGAAGTGGAAGTAGAGGGCGCCCTTGGTGACTCCGGCGTGCTTGACCACGTCGCTGAGGCTGGTGCCGCCGAAGCCCGCGTGGTCGAAGGCGATGGCCGCGCCGTCGAGGATGGCCTGCCGGGTGATCTCGGCCCGTTCCTGCCTGACCCTCGCCACGTCTGTCTCCCGATGCCGGTTTCGTCCGTTGGTATGGAAGATCAATCTAGTGGGAGGGGAGGAAAAGAAACCAGTCGACCAGTACTTTTAAGGCGCTTAGTAGGTGGGGGTTTGGGTGTTGGGGTTGGTTTGGTTTGGGCTTCGGTGTTAACGCCGTTAATGGTGGCTGTCCGGGGGCCCGGGGGCCCGGGGCATTAACGGCGTTAACGGTGTCCGGCTGTTACAGGTGCATGCCGCCCGAGGCGTCGAGGAGTTGGCCGGTGACCCAGCGGGCGTCGGGTGAGGCGAGGAAGGCCACCGCGTCGGCGATATCGGAGGGCTGGCCGATGCGGTCGAAGACGGACAGGCCGGCCAGTCGGGCCGCCCCCTCGGGCGTGGTGCGGTGCTTCGCGTTCATGTCGGTCTCGGTGAACCCGGGGGAGACCGTGTTGACGGTGATGCCGCGGGGGCCGAGCTCCTTGGCGAGGGCGAGCGTGAGGGTGTTGAGCGCGCCCTTGCTCATGGAGTACACGACGGACTCCGGGTAGGACATGCGGGTGGCGGCCGAGGAGATGTTGATGACCCGGCCGCCTTCCGGCATGCGGGTCAGTCCCTCCTGGGTGAGGAGGAGGAGTGCCTTGACGTTCACCGAGAAGATCCGGTCGATCAGCTCGGGCGTGACCTCGTGGATCCGTGCCGAGCCGCTCACCGCGGCGTTGTTGACGAGGACGTCGAGGCGCGGCTCGATGCCGCGCCGGACGAGCTCGGCGTCGAAGGCGGTGTAGAGGGAGGCGGTGTCGCCGGCGACGCCGAGTTCGACGCGCAGGGGGAAGGCCTCGCCCCCGGCGGCGCGGATCGAGTCCACGACCGCGTCGGCGGCTTCGACGCTGCGCGCGTAGTGGACGGCCACCAGGGCGCCGTCGGCCGCCAGGCGCGTGGCTATGCCGCGGCCGATACCGCGGCTGGCGCCGGTCACCAGGGCTGTCTTTCCCGCCAGCGGGCCGCGGGGGCGGTGGGGTTCGGGGTGGGGCGGGAGGGCGGGCTGTGGGGTGAGCCGGGGGGCGGGGAGCGTGGTCAAGGTGAGCACCGTTCTGCGGGACGGGTCAGGATGATCAGACATAACATTGCGGCTGATCGGTTTTTTCCTGGGGGAGGGAATGTCAGCTGATGGCCGAGCCGCAGCGGCTGGTGATCACCGGCGCCACCGGATTCATAGGCTCGGCGGTACTCGCCGAACTCGCCCGCATCGGGGAAGGGGACGGGACGGCGGGGCCCGGGGGGCGCCCCGGTCCGCGCCCTGTCGTCCGGGCCGTGGGGCGCAGGGCGCCGGAGCCGGCCGGCCGGGCCGACGAGTGGCACCGGGGGGACCTGTCCGACCCCGGATCGCTGCGCGGGAGTTGCGAGGGGGCCGACGTCCTGTTGCACCTGGCCTCGCGGATCGGGTCCGACGAGCGGGAGTGCGCCGCGGTCAACGTCGCGGGTACCGCGGCGCTGATGGAGGAGGCGAAGGCCGCCGGGGTCCGGCGCATCGTGCACCTCTCCACCTCGGCCGTGTACGGCCGCGGGCCGCACCGGGGGATCGCGGTGGACGCCGTCGTACCCGCGCCCCAGTCCCCGGCGAGCCGCACCCGGCTGGCGGGGGAGGCACCGGCGCTCGCCGCGGGGGCGGTGGTGCTCCGGCCCGGTCTGGTGATCGGCGCCGGGGACCGGTGGCTCGTCCCCGCCCTGGACCAGCTCCTCGCGGCCACCGGGGCGCTGTGGGAAGGGGGGCGGGCCCTGCTGTCGGTGGTGGCCGTCGGCGATCTCGCGCGGCTCGTCGCCCGGCTCGCGTTCGGACACGGTCCGGCGGGCGGGACCGTCTGGCACGCCAGCCATCCGGTGCCGGTGCGGGCCGCCGAGCTGGTGCGGGTGCTGACGGAGCGGGGGGTGCTGCCGCCCGTGGACGGTGACCTCTCCGAGGCCGAGTGCCTGGAGCGGATGGCCGCCTCCGGGTGCCGGGTGGGGCCGAGCCAGTTCAAACTGGTCGCGCAGGACCACTGGTACGACAGCGCGCGGGTCTGGGACGCCGCCGGCTGTTCGCCCGGGCCCGGGCCGCTTGCTTGCCTGGACGAGGCCGCCACCTGGTACCGGGAGTACCTGGCGCGGGTGTGAGGTGCCCGTGGGTGGGTGTTGGGCGGTGGTCGGCGGCCGCCGCGGTGGACGCGGTTTTGGTGGTGGCGTCGGGAGACGGCGAGAGGGCGAGAGGGCGAGTGGTGGCGGACGGAGTGGGGGCCGCTGGAGTGGGGGCCGCTGAGTGGCAGGGTGCGGCGGCCGTGCGGTTGTTGTGGGGGCCGCCGGTGACGCCGGCGCGGGGACCGCGGCGGGGGCTGACGCTGAGGCAGATCGCCGAGGCGGGTGTGGGGATCGCCGACGCGGAGGGGCTCGGTGGGGTGTCGATGCAGGGGGTGGCCGGGGAGCTGGGGGTCACCAAGATGGCCTTGTACCGGTACGTCCCGGGCAAGGCGGAACTCGTCGCGCTGATGGTGGACGCCGCTCTGCCCGATCCGGCCGGGGGGCTGGACGCCGCGCTGGCGCGGGCCGGGGGTGGCTGGCGCGAGGCGCTCGGGGTGTGGGCGCGGGAGCTGCTTTCCGGGTACCGGGCCCATCCGTGGCTGCTGGACGCCACCGTGGGGGCGCGCGTGTTGGGGCCGACGGAGGTCGGATGGCTGGAGCGGGCGCTGGCCGCGCTGGCGGGGTGTGGGCTGACCGGGGCCGAGGCGATGGACGTGGTGGTGCTCGTGACCGGGCACGTGCGGGGGATCGCCGGGCAGGAGCGGGCGTCGGACGGCGGGGCCGGAGGGGTGGATGCCGAGCTGGGGGCCGTGCTCGTGCAGGTGGTGCGGGAGCGGGGGGAGGCGTACCCGGCGCTCGCGGTGGCCCTGGGCTCCCTCGCGGAGCACGGGGGGCAGGACCAGGGGATGGAGTTCGGGCTGGAGCGGATCCTTGACGGGGTCGGGATGCTGGTGGAGCGGAGGGGCGGGGGCTGAGGGGGGCTCTGGGGAGGGGAGTTCGGGTCGGGGTGGTTGTGGGGCGGTGGCGCTGGGCGCCACCGCCTTTTGCGTTTCTGGGGGGTTGAGGGGTGGGGGTTGGGGGCTGGGAGCTGGTGCGGGGCATGGGTGTCTGTCGGTCGCCGGGTGGACGCGGTGGGGCTGCGTGGACAGGTTGGGGGAGGGGCTTGGCGGAGCTGCGCTGGTGGAGGTGGTGGTGATCGGCGGGCGGCGCGGAGGCGTACGAGGGTGGGGGCGGGCGTGGGCGTGGGCGGTGGGTGCGGGGAGTGTTAACGGCGTTAAGGGTGGGGGCGTGGTCCTGGGGGTGAGGGGCTGGTGGCGCTGGTGGCGTGGTGTGGGTGCGGGGGCGTTAACGGCGTTAATAGCGGGGGCCGGGGACGGGGGAGCGTTAACGGCGTTAACGGGGCGGAGGAGGCGGTGGGTTGAGCGGGTTGAGCGGGGGGTGGGTGCTTGCGGCGTTGGTGGTGGGGCGGGGAGCGAGGACGGCGTTGCGGGTGGGGTCGGGCGTGGGCGGTGGGTGCGGGGGAGTTAACGGCGTTAAGAGCTGGGGTCCGGGGTTGGTGCTGGTGGTGTGGGCGGTGGGTGTGGGGAGCGTTAACGGCGTTAACGGGGGACGGAGGGGGGCCGGGTGGGTTGAGCGGGGGCGGGAGCGAGGACGGCGTCATAGGTGGGGGAGCGTTAACGGCGTTAATGGTGGCGTGGGGGTGAGGGGTGCTCGGGGGTGTTCGCAAAGTAGCGCCGTCTGCCCGCAGGGCGGGTCCCCGCGGCGTCCGGTGCTCGGTGCGCCGGGCGCGAGACCTCGTACTGGACGTACTCGGTCTTGCGTCCGGTGCGGCGAGAGGGCGTGCCGGGGGTCGCGGGGCGGACATCCCCTAGCGGCGATATCGGTGGGGGCCGGGCGGGGAGTGTCAACGGCGTTAACGGTGGGGGCGCGGAATGCTCATCGGCTTCGGGTGGGACGCGAAGGGCGTGCCTTCCCCGAGTGGGCCCGCGAAGGTACGTCCGTGGTGCGCCTGGTGAATGTCTTGGTCCCGGGGCGACGACATCGTCCGCGAGGGCGCCCGCTGGATGCTGGCTGCTGCCGTAAGTGCTCGAAGGGCAGTGAGGTGCTGTGCGGAGGGCCCAAAGCCGTCAAGAAGATCACCGACGAGGTCGCCCGTCACTGGCTCCATCATGATCGAACGCCCCGGACCCGCCGCGGCCTGGGTGGGATGCCACACTTCGCCCATGATCGATTCCAAGGACACCGTTCGCCAGTTCCTCCTGCAGGTGCGCTCGGGGCTGCACCCTGACCGAGCCGGTCAGTTCATGGCCGACCGGGTCCGGGCCCATCAGGTCGTCTCGGAGGCACCGGTGGTCGTGGAGCGAACGCCACAGCAGTACACCGAGCACGTCCAGGAGATGCTCGACGCATACGGCCCCTTCACTCTGACCGTGGACGAGCTCATTGCCGAAGGGGATCGGGTCTACGCCCGCTGGACCCAGAACGGGCGACACGTCGGACCGGTGGACGGACACCTGCCGACCGGGGCGCGGGTCACGGCGATGACCAGCGCGGTCTATCGCGTCGAGGACGGATTCATCGTCGAGTACTGGATCCAGATCGACCGGCAGGGAATCACCGCTCAGCTACGGCAAGCGGTCGCCGAGCACTGATGCCGGCTCGATCGGCAGGTATGGACACGGACGGGGGTGGGGGCCGGGGGGATCCGAACACGTCCGTGGGGTGGGGTGCTCCGGTGGGAGTCTGGTGGGGCTCCGGTGGGGGAGCCGACTGTGGCGCAGGATGCCGGCCCCTGTCTGTGGGGCGGACCCCTGATGCGGCGGATGCCGTGTGGAGAGCCCCCCATGGTCAAGCAGGAACGTGCCGCGCGCACGCGGGAATCGCTGGTGCGGGCTGCCGCCGAGGTGTTCGCCGAGGAGGGGTTCACCGCAGCGTCGATCGCCGCGATCAGCCGGCGGGCCGGGGTGAGTACCGGTGCCCTCCACTTCCACTTCGAGGGGAAGACCTCCCTCGCCCTGGTCGTGGAGGAGAGGGCCGTGCGCACGCTGCGGGAGGCCGCGGCGGTGGAGAGGGGGCCGTTGCGGGCGCTGGTCGGGTCCACATACACGCTGGCCGAGGATCCCGTCGTACGGGCGGCGTTCGCACTGTGCGCGGACTCCGGGCACCGCAGCCGGGTGGACCTGCGGCGGCAGTGGTGGTCGTCGGCCGCCGAGTTGCTGGCCGCCGCCGAGCGGGCCGGCCTGCTGGCCGAAGGGGTGTCCCCGCAGGACGTGACGCGCCTGGTCGTGGCGGTGACGGTCGGGCTGGACGGGGTCGGGTCCGGGCGCAGTGCCCGGCAGCTTCTGAGCCGGATCTGGAGCGTGGTTCTGCCGGGTATCGCGAGGGGCGAGGCGGCGGCTGCGGCCCTCGTCGAGGCAGCGACCGGCCATGAAACAGACTGAATGGTTTGATTTTTAGCCCTCAGGGGGTGTTATATGGCTGCTGCCGCGAGGTGGAGTAGGGGCGCCGCTTGAGCGTGGGTGAGGGCGAGTTCTGCGAAAGCCCAGGTCAAGTGGCATTGCTGAGTGGCGCCGAGATCTCGCCAGGGTCCAAACTGGCTGCCCGGTTTCGTATTGACAAACCGTCCGGCCTGTTTTCTACTGACTCTTGCGACTCATCCAAAGGACAGGGGAGTACGACGTGGACATCGATGTACTGGGCGCACTCGCCGTGCGGGAGAACGGGATCTCCATCACGCCCACCGCCCCCAAGCCCCGGCAGGTCCTGGCGCTCCTGGCCCTCCACGCCGACCAGGTCGTCCCGGTGTCGGCGCTGATCGAGGAGCTGTGGGGCACGATGCCCCCGCGCAGCGCCCGCACCACGCTCCAGACGTACGTCCTCCAGCTGCGCGCCCTGATCGCGACCGCCCTGGAGGGGACCGACGGCGAGCGCACCGCGAAGGACGTGCTCGTGACGCTGCCCGGCGGGTACCTGCTCAACAGCGACGGCGGAACCAGCGACGTGCGGGAGTTCGACCGGCTGGCCGGCATGGGCTACCGGGCGATCGACGCGGGCGACTTCCCGGTCGCCGCCCAGCGGCTGCGCGAGGCGCTCGCCCTGTGGTCCGGCCCCGCCTTCGCCGACGTACAGGGCGGCGTGCAGCTGGACATGGAGACGCGCCGGCTGGAGGAGACCCGGCTGTGCGCGCTCGACCAGCGCATCGAGGCCGACCTCAAGCTGGGCCGCCACCGCGAACTGCTCGCGGAGCTGACGGTACTGGTGAGCCGGTACCGCACCCACGAGAACCTGCACGGCCAGTTCATGCTCGCCCTGCACCGCTCGGGCCGCCGCGGCGAGGCGCTGGACGTGTACCAGCGGCTGCGCGCCACGCTCGTCCGGGACCTGGGGCTGGAGCCGTCGACGGCGCTGCGCCGGCTGCAGCGGTCGATCCTGATGGCGGGCCCGGAGGCCGGCGTCGGGAAGCAGGCGCCCGTGGCCGCCGCCGCGGTCGCCGGAGCCGGGCTGAGGGCAGACCGGCTCGTACGGGCCTGACCCGCGCGGCTGGTGCCGGCCGGCGGCGGGCGGTGCCGGCCGGGGAACGGCCGGGGAATGGCCAGGGACGCAGCGGGGGCGGAAGGAGACGGAGCGGTGCAGGAGAGGTCGGAGCGGACGCGCAGGCGGTTGGTCTTCGCCGGCGCCGAGTTGTTCCACCGCAACGGGTACGCCAACGCGACGCTCGGAGAGATCGCGGGTGCGGCCGGGGTGACGAAGGGGGCGCTGTACTTTCACTTCGCCTCGAAGGACGAGCTCGCGGACGCCGTCCAGCAGCGGGGCTGCGGTCTGCTGCACGAGGCGGTCCGGGGGCTGCGGGAGAGCGGGGCCTCGCCCCTGCAGGCGCTGATCGACACCACGCACTGGCTGGCGCGGACGCTGCACGAGGATCCGGCGATCCCGGCGAGCTTCCGCATCACCAAGGAGTGCGCCGGCCAGCAGCCTCCCGCGGTCGACTTCCACGGGGCGTGGCTGGAGGCGGTGTGCGAACTGCTGCGGATGGCGCGGGACGTGGGCGAGCTGCCCCTGGATCCGTCGGCCGACGTGCCGCAGGGCGCCGCCGGGGACGGCGGGGGTTCGGCCGCCGACCGGTGGGAGAGCGCCGAGGCGCTCGTGGCCGCCGCCGTCTGCGGGATCGAGGTGCTGGCCGGGACCGGGCTGTCCTACGCGGAGCTCCAGCGGAAGGTGGCCGCCCTGTGGGGGCTGCTGCTGCCGAGCCTGGTGGGGACCGAGCGGGCGCGGGAGTACCGGACGCGGCCCCGTGACACGACCCGTGATACGCGGGTCCCGGCGGACGGGGAGCGGAGCTACCAGTTCCTGGGGAGCGGGGTTTAGGGCCAGGCGAACGGACCGCCCGTGCGCGGGCGGGGGCGGTGGGGCGAAGAGCGACGAACCGAGGAGGGAAGACCGTGAAGATTCAGGTGCTGGGTCCGCTGAGTGCCGACGTGGACGGGGACTCGATCGTGCCGACGGCGTCCAAGCCGCGTCAGATCCTTGCCCTCCTCGCGCTGCACCCCGGGCGGGTGGTGCCGGTGCCCACCCTCATGGAGGAGATCTGGGGGCACGAGCCGCCCCACAGCGCGCCGACCACGCTCCAGACGTACATCCTCCAGCTGCGGCGGCGGCTCGGCACGGCCATGGGGCCCGGCCGGCCGGGGGCCGCGAAGGAGGTCCTCACGACGCGGCACGGGGGGTACCTGCTCCAGGTGCCGCCCGGGGCCGTCGACGTCAACGTGTACGAGGGGCTCGTCGCCCGGGGACAGGCCGCCTTCGACGGCGGTGACGACGCCGGCTCCGCCGCGCTGCTGCGGGAGGCGCTCGCGCTGTGGCAGGGGCCCGCGCTGGTCGACGTACGGGTGGGGCCGGTCCTGGAGATCGAGGTGATGCGGCTGGAGGAGAGCCGGCTCGTCACCGTCGAACGGCGGATCGACGCCGACCTGAGACTCGGACGGCACACCGAACTCCTCGCCGAGCTCACCGAACTGGCCGCCCGGTACCCGCAGCACGAGGGGCTGCACTCGCAGCTGATGGTGGCGCTGTACCGGTCCGGACGGCAGGCGGGCGCGCTGGACGTGTACCGGCGCCTGCGGGGCCGGCTGATCGGGGAGCTGGGCGTCGAGCCGTCACCGCAGCTCCAGCGGCTGCACCAGGCGATGCTGAAGGTCGACCCGGCGCTCGACGTGGCGGCGGGGCCGAAGCGGGGGTCGACCTTCGACCTCTACGCGGCGTAGCGGCGGAAGGGGGTGCGGGCGCTCGACGGGGCCGCGCGGCCGGGGCGTCCGGCATGTGGAATGGCCGGTGGGGGCGGGGACGCCGGTGTGATCATCGGCCGATGAGTGAGGAACAGCGGACCCCGCCCGAGCTGGTGGGCGACGAACGGGCCACCCTGACCAGCGTCCTGCAGTGGCAGCGGGACACCCTGCGGATGAAGTGCGCGGGCCTGACGGACGAGCAGCTGCGGCGTAGGGCCGTCCCGCCGTCCGGACTGAGCCTGCTCGGGCTCGTACGCCACCTCGCGGAGGTGGAGCGCGGCTGGTTCCGCAACGTGCTCGGCGGGGAGGACGTACGCGGGTACTTCCCGAGGAACGAGGCCGGGGAATGGACGGAGTTCCACGTCGACGACGCGGACCCGGCCGAGGCGTTCCGGATCTGGGAGGAGACCTGCGAGCGTTCGCGGAGGATCGTGGCGGCCGCCGACTCCCTCGACGTGCGGGGGCACTTCGGCGACCAGCCGTACTCGCTGCACTACATCCTGGCCCACATGATCGAGGAGTACGCCCGGCACAACGGGCACGCGGACCTGCTGCGCGAGGCGATCGACGGGGTCACGGGGGAGTAGCCGGCTCCTAGGAGGAGCGTTCGGGGGCGGTGCGGTCCACTGCGTCCAGGGCCGTCTGCCACGGGAAGTGCGGCGGGGCGTCGGTGCCGGCCGGGCCGGGGACGAAGCCGCCCTCGCCGAAGAGCACCTCGGCGCCGGCCCCGCGCAGGACCGCCAGGGACTGCTCGAACTGGGGGTGTGCGGCGAGCGCCGCGTTGGTGCAGGGCATCGCGACCACCGGGACGCCCTTGCCGAGGGCCTCCGCGGCGACCCCGACGGTGAACCGGTCGGTGAGGCCCAGCGCCCAGGCGTTGACCGTGTTGAAGGTGGCGGGGGCGAACAGGACGGCGTCCGCCGACGGCCACACGTCGGGCTCCCCGGGGAACTCGTACTGCCAGCGCACCGGGTGGCCGGTCAGGGCGGCGAGACCATCGAGGCTCCCGGCCACCCACTGTGCCGCCGCCGGGGTCAGCCCCACGCACACGTCCCAGCCGCGCGACTGGGCGTCCTCGATCACGTGGGCCACGTCGAAGACGGGCGGGGCGGCGGAGCAGAACAGGTAGAGAGTCCTCGTCATGTGGATCATGGGATCACACGCCTGTGGTCCTGTTGTCCCGAGGGTCCGCCGGAGCCGCCGGAGCCGCCGGAGCCGCCGGAGCCGTCGGAGCCGTCGGAAAGCAGGGAGACGTGGACGTACGCGTATGGGGGCGAGCGTCTGGGCCATGTCGTGTCCCGCCGTGCGGGGATTGACTGGTCCCCATGACGACGAACGCGAACGAGACGAAGAAGACCCTGGTCATCGGCGGCAACGGCAAGACCGGGCGGCGGGTGGCGCAGCGGCTGACGGCCCAGGGACGGCCGGTGCGGATCGGCTCGCGGACCGGCGCGCCGGCCTTCGACTGGCATGCGCCCGCCACATGGGGCCCCGCGCTGCGCGAGGTGGACCGGGTGTACGTCACCTACCAGCCCGACCTCGGCTTCCCCGGGGCCGCCGACCAGGTCGGCGCCTTCGCTGAGGCGGCCGTGGCCGCCGGGGCGCGCCGGCTGGTGCTGCTGTCCGGGCGCGGTGAGGAGGCGGCCCGCACGGCCGAGGACCGGCTGAAGGACTCCGGCGCCGACTGGACCGTCGTGCGTGCCAGTTGGTTCCACCAGAACTTCGACGAGAGCTTCTTCCTGGAGCCCGTGCGGGCCGGGGAGATCGCCCTGCCGGTGGCGGACGCGGTCGAACCCTTCGTGGACGCCGGGGACATCGCCGACGTGGTGCTGGCCGCGCTCACCGACGACCGGCACGTCGGCCGGACGTACGAGCTGTCCGGGCCGCGGCTGCTGGGCTTCGCCGAGGTGGCCGCCGAGCTGTCGAAGGCGACGGGGCGCGAGATCGCGTACGTGCCGATCTCCGAGGGGGAGTTCCGGGCGGTGCTGCGCGAGGAGGGGCTGCCGGAGGAGTTCGCCGAGCTGTTCACCCTGATCCTGGACGGCCGCAACGCGCACCTGGTCCACGGGGTGGAGGAGGTACTGGGGCGCCCGCCCAGGGACTTCGCCGACTACGCGCGGGAGGCGGCGGCGCGCGGGGTCTGGGACGTCTGAGGGGGACGGGGGCGGGAGGACCGGAAGGGGGACGGGTGAGGATGGGGTCATGGACACGTTGACCGGTCTGCTCGACGGGCCCAAGGCCCGGGGCGCCGTCCTGCTGAAGGCCGTCTTCGACCCGCCCTGGGCCGTGCGGATCGAGGACCGGGCCCCGCTGTCGGTGATCACCATGGTGCGGGGGCGGGCCTGGCTGCTGCCCGACGACGGGGAGCCGGCGCTGATCGGCCCGGGTGACGTGGCGGTCGTGCGGGGGCCCGGGGCGTACACCCTCGCGGACTGCCCGGACTCCCCGGTGGAGATCACGGTCGGCCCCGACCAGCGGTGCAGGGCGCCGGAGGGCGAGGACCTCGGCGAGCGGCTGGCGCTCGGGGTGCGGACCTGGGGCCGGCCGGGGGCGGGTGCCGGTTCGGCGGTGATGCTGAGCGGGACGTACCAGGCGCCGGGCGAGATCGGACGGCGGCTGCTGGGCGCGCTGCCCGCCGTGCTGGTCCGGCCGGCGGGGGCCGCCGACGTCACCCTGATCGCGCTGCTGGCCTCGGAGGTGGCGCGGGACGAGCCCGGGCAGGAGCTGGTCCTGGACCGGCTGCTCGACCTGCTGCTGATCGGGGTGCTGCGGGCCTGGCTCGCCGCCCCGGGGGCGGGGGCCCCGGGCTGGTACCGGGCGCAGGGCGATCCGGTCGTCGGGGTGGCGTTGCGGCTGCTGCACGAGTACCCCGCGTACGGGTGGACCGTGGCCGAACTGGCGCGCCGGGCGGGGGTGTCGCGGGCGGCGCTGGCCCGGCGCTTCACCGAGCTCGTCGGGGAGCCGCCCGTCGCCCATCTGACGGGCTGGCGGATCGCCCTGGCCGCCGACCTGCTGCGGGAACCGGACGCCACGGTGGCAACGGTGGCCCGTCGGGTGGGGTACGGGAGCGCGTTCGCGCTGTCGACGGCCTTCAAGCGGGTCCGCGGGGTGAGCCCGCAGCAGTACCGGGCCGGGACCGGGGCGGAGACGCCCGGGCTGCCGGGCACCGTGGTGCTGGGATAGGCCGTCTCTTCCGGATCCGGCCCGGAAGAGACGGCCTAGGACCAAGGGCCTGGGAGGGTGCGGCTGTTGGCCGATCTTTGGTGGGGGTGGGCGGCCTAGCATGATCCACATGGAGATACCCGAGCACCACAGGCAGGCTGTCATCCCCCACATCATGGTCGACGGCGCCGCCGAGGCCATCGCGTTCTACGCGGAGGCGTTCGGCGCCGTCGAGCTCTTTCGGCTCGAAGGTGATGCCGGGCGGATCGCGCACGCCGAGGTCGGTATCCACGGTGCCACCCTCATGCTCGGTGACGCCGACGTCCCGTTCTCGGTTCCGGGCCGGGTCGGAGCGACGGTTGCGCTGCACGTGTACGTGCCGGACGTGGACGGGCTGACCACGACGGCCGTGGCCAGGGGTGCCGAACTGCTCGCGGCGCCGGCCGACATGCCCTACGGCGCGCGGCAGTCGATGCTGCGCGATCCGTTCGGCCACGTCTGGATCTTCCTCACGCCGATCGCGGCGGCGTGATCGGCGTGAGGCACGTCGTCGGACAGGAAGGAACCACGTACTCGGTCGGCCGTGCGCTCGTGCTCGGCCCGGGAGGGCTCGCCGGCACCGCCTGGACGGCCGGGCTGGTCCACGGTCTGCGTCACGAGGGGGTGGACCTGGGCGAGGCGGACCTGATCGTCGGCACCTCGGCCGGTGCGATCGTGGCGGCGGCGCTCGGCGCCGAGGGCGGCCTCGGCCGCCTCGCCGACCGGGCGGCCGGCGATCGCCCCCGGCCCGCCGGCCCGGACCCGGGACGGACGGGCGAGGTGTTCGCCGTGCTCGGCACGCCGGGCCTGGCGCAGGACGAGGTCCGGCGCCGGGTGGGACGGATCGCCTTGGACACGGCCGACCCGCGCGCGCAGCGGGAGCTGCTCGCCGTTCGTCGCGAGCTGATCGGCACCGACGCCTGGCCGGAGCGTCGTCTTCTGATCCCGGCCGTGGACGCGGCGAGCGGCGAACCCGTGGTCTGGGACCGCGACAGCGGCGTGCCGCTGGTCCACGCGGTCGCCGCGAGCAGTGCGTTCCCCGGCATGGCGTCACCGATCGCGGTCGGCGGCCGGCACTACATGGACGGCGCACTGCGCGAGGGCGCCAACGCGGACCTGGCCCGCGGCGCCCGCACGCTCCTCGTCGTCGAACCGCTGGCCCATCAGTTCCCGCGGGAGCCGCACCATCAGGCGCAGGTCGCCCTCGGCACGCGAACCTTGCTCACCGTCGCTCCGGACGAGGCCTCGGTCCGTGCCTTCGGTACCGATCCGGGCGATCTCGCGGCATGGGCCCCTTCCTTCGGGGCGGGATGCGCGCAGGCCGCCGGCGAGCGTGAGCGGCTGCTCGCCGCCTGGACCGGTCCGCGGGCCGAGTGAACCCTCCCGGTGGTCAGGCGGTCAGGGGTTCGGGGGCGAGGTCGAGGACGGCGACGGGTTCGTCGCCGCTGAGTTCGCCGGTGCGGCGGAAGCCGAGACCCAGGTAGAAGGGCTCGGGGCTGTCCTCGGCCGGCTTCCAGGTGACGTACACGCGAGTTCCGCCGCGGCGGCGTATCTCCTCGGAGACCGCCCGCACGGCGAAGCGGCCGTAGCCCTTGCCCTGCCGGTCGGCCGCGATGTTCAGGCGCCACAGTCCCGAGCGGCGGTGCTCGGGGTCCTTCGCCGGGTCCCAGACGTAGTCCATGAAGGCCATGACGAAGCCGACCACCTCGTCCCCGTCGACGATGGCGCGGGGCCAGGCGGTGTCCCCGTGGACGTAGGCCTCGGCGAGGGACTTCATGACGGGGGAGACGAGGTGCTCCTGACCGGGGTGGACGCGCACGGCCGACACCGCGTCGAAGTTGTCCGGTGTCACCGGTACCAGGCGGAGTGAAGAACTGATCATGGGCGCCCAGCCTAGTGCGTGGAGAACCCTTGAAAAGAACGGGACGTGCGGTATATTTCTGTCCCGGGAGAACGGAGGGGGCGCGTGGGGCGGGAACAGGGCGCGGTGGCCCCCGGGGCGGAGCCCGGAGGCTCCGCCCGATGGCGGCCGGTCAGTGCGAGGCGGCCTCTTCGGCCGCGGCCGCCTGGTCCTGGGCCAGCCGCCGCGCCTCGTGGTAGACCTCGGCCGCCCTGCTCTCGCCGAGGTGGAGCGAGGCGAGCACCGAGGGCTGCGCGACGCTGGGCAGGAGGTGGCGCAGCAGTGCGTTGACGCGCTGCCCGAGGTCCTGGTGGTCGGTGAGGACCTGGGACATGGACTGGATGCCGCCGTAGGCGCCCGTGATGACGTCGGCCGTCTCGGCCGGCACCACGTGGGGGAGCAGCTCGCCCTGGGCCTGGGCCTTCTCCAGCAGGTCGGTGAAGGTGACCACCCAGTTGCGGAACGGGCCGCTGCGGTCGAGGCCGACCGCGTTCTGGTCCAGGCTGAGCCGGACCCCGGCCCGGACCATCGGATTGGTCTTCAGGCGGTGCGTGTGCAGCATGACGACGTCCACCACCTCCTGGAGCTTGGCGGCGCGCTCGGGCAGCAGGAGGTCCTCGTTCTGCGCGGTGAGGACCCCCTGTGCCAGGTCTTCCTTCGACTGGAAGTGGAAGTACAGCGCTCCCTTCGTCACCCCGGCGACGGTGAGGATCTCCGAAATGGTGGCCGCCTGATAGCCCCGTTCGTCGAAGACCTTCGCCGCCGCGCTCAGGATCGCCTGTCGCGTGCGGATCGCTCGGACCTGTTCAGCCACGTTGGCTCCTTCCCTCGCTGCTGCTCGGAGCGTCGGAAGCCCTGATGCAAACCGTCCGTCCCGTTCGTATCTTACAGCGGGTGACGCCGACGCCAACGTGGCACCACCCGCCGGGCCGAAAATGGCCGGGGCGCGGGGACGTGCGGACGAGGGGTGGCCGGTGGCACCGGTGCGGTCGGAGCCCTGCCGGTCAGCAGTCGTAGGAAGGCGCCGTGACGGTGCCGCTGAAGACGATCTCCCCCTCCTGACGGCCGGTCACGCGGACGAGTTCCTCCGCGCCCGGCACGTCCTGGTACAGGCGCTCGGTCTCGATGACGCAGGGCAGGTCCAGCTCGGCGTACCGCTTGAACTCGCCCGCTATGCCGAGCGGCAGGAAGGAGGGGCGCCCCAGGGTGGCCGCGGCGGCCTGCCGGGCGGCCTCCATGAGGACCATGCCCGGCACGTGGTCGACCCAGTGGTCGAAGAGGACGGGGTGGCTGGTGTCGACCCGCAGCTGCCACCGGTTCTCCTCGCCCAGGGGGGAGAGGACCACGTCGGTCGGGGACAGCCGGGCCACGCTCTGCGGCGCGGCGGGAGCCGTGAGCGGCAGCGCCCGGTGGTCGGGCAGCAGCGTGTGGGCCGGGCGCAGCCGCTCGTAGACGGCCGGGCTGGTGCAGGTGACCGAGGCCCGGCCCGTGGCGACGACGTGTCCGTCGCGGCGGACGACCGCCTCGTAGCCGAACCCGGACAGCCGGCCCGCGCGCCGCTTGACGTCCACGCACGTGACGTCGAGGTCGAGGACGGCCGGCGCCTCGTCGACCCGCAGCAGCTCCGGGCGGACCAGGGCGACGCTGAGGTCCCACAGGACGAACTGGTGGCCGAAGGGGACGGCGAACTCCGCGTGCCCCAGGAGGTAGGCGATCTGACGAATCGTTTCGGCGCAGAGGAGCGGATCATAGTGGCCGCCGGCCACGGGCCCGAAGAAGGAGTGCGAGCGGGGCCATTGGGCGGTCACCGAGAAACGTGCGTCGTCGAGCCTCTGCCAGTCGACGAGAAGGACCTGGGCCGCGGAGGCGCGGTGCACCAGTTCCTTCGGAACGGTGGTGAGGGAGGGGAGGCGGGAATCGGCCCGCTCGCCTCTGGCCGCAGCCGGCTCCGCCCGGTCGTAGACCGCTGTGCGTCCAACGTGAAACGTGCTCGCGCTCATTGTTCCCCCTAGACAGCGCTGACCAGTAACAGGTGTGACTGCTCAGAAAAATATATACCAACCGGTTTTTTCTCCAGAGGTAGCCGGAACCCGGTCCGCGAATTATGCGGAACAGCCGATTCCGGCCATCTGGTCGGCACATGTTTGCCCTGTTCTCCGCCGGTTGACCGGCGGCGAATCTTCGCCACACGCAGAGAAGGATCTCAAGCGCGTCAAGAGCAATCCTTTAGCCAAGGGGCGGGTGAAGGGGGTCGGAACCGGGGGAGCGGAGGATCGTTGCCCGCTGCACACTTCCGTTTGCGTGGAGGGGGGCACGGCGCGCGGGGCGCCGGCTTTACGGTGGGTGGGGGCGGGCCGGCGGGCCGCCCGCGGGGCGCCGGATGCATACGAGACGCGCCGTTCCGCCTGGTTTGGCGCGGCCGATGGTGTCGCAGGGCGGCGCGGGGGTGTGGGGAGAGCGGTGCCCACCACACTCACGGAGGGTGTTCCCGGGGGCGGGTGCGGGGCGGACGAATGATTTGCCGGCGGGAAGTTTCCGGCCGATGGCGGCCTCCCGGGCTGCGGTGGTCCGCCATGTGGACAGCCGGGAACCGGCCATCGGGCGGCCCCGGACCGGTCCCGAAGCGCCGGTCCGGCGGGGCACGGGAAGGGCTTCGCGGCCGGCCTCGCGCGGCCCGGAACGGGTGCGCCGGGCGCCCCGGCGGGACGGGCCCCCGGGCCCCGCTTCGAGGGGCCCTCCAGCGGGGTTGTGGCCCCGCTCCGGCGTTTGCCCACCGAGGTTGCACGTCAGCAAACCGCGAAAGCGGTTTGTAGAGCCCCTCCAAATCCATACCTCGTGGGTGCGAAGGGGAGTGGGTGGGTCCGGCAGGAGGGGTGAGGGAGGGGTGAAGGAGGGAAATCAGCCAACCCTTCGGTCTGTTCCCGGCCGTTTCGCGCCACTCTGGCGGCTTCTTGGGAGGGTATCTGGCGGGGCCGAGGGGTGGCGGGGAGCTCCTGGAGCGACTCGCCGACCATTGAAACCGCAGGTCAAGTGGGGTTCTGGGAGGTGCGGAGGCGAGGCGACGGCGTGAAAAACGGTACAGCCGGTTTGGTATTGACAAACCGGCTCAGCTGTTTTTTCCTCATTCCAGCGAACTTCAAGGGTTCATCCAAGGACGAAGCAGGGGAGTACGGCGTGGACATCGATGTACTGGGCGCACTGACCGTGCGGGAGAACGGGGTCTCGATCACTCCCACCGCCGCCAAGCCCCGCCAGGTCCTGGCACTGCTCGCGCTCCACGCGGACCAGGTGGTGCCCGTGGCCGCCCTCATAGAGGAGCTGTGGGGCACCGAGCCGCCGCGCAGCGCCCGGACCACGCTCCAGACGTACGTGCTCCAGCTGCGCGGGCTCATCGCCACCGCCCTCGAAGGCACCGACGGGTCGCGCACCGCCAAGGACGTCCTCGTCACGCTGCCCGGCGGGTACATGCTCAACAGCGCCGGCGGCACCAGCGACGTCCGCGAATTCGACCGGCTGGCCGGCATGGGCTACCGGGCCATGGACGCCGGGGACTTCCCCAATGCCGCCCGGCTGCTGCGCGAGGCCCTCGCCCTGTGGTCGGGGCCGGCCTTCGCCGACGTCGAGGGCGGGGTGCAGCTGGACATGGAGACCCGGCGGCTGGAGGAGACCCGGCTGTGCGCGCTCGACCAGCGCATCGAGGCCGATCTGCGCCTGGGCCGCCACCGCGAGCTGCTCGCGGAACTGACCGTGCTGGCCAGCCGCTACCGCATCCACGAGAACCTGCACGGGCAGTTCATGCTCGCCCTGCACCGCTCGGGCCGGCGCGGCGAGGCGCTCAGCGTCTACCAGCGCCTGCGCTCCACCCTGGTGCGCGAGCTCGGCATCGAGCCGTCCGCCGCCCTGCGCAGCCTGCAGCGCTCGATCCTGATGAGCAGCCCCGAGCCCGCGGCGGAATCCCCGGAGACCGCGCGCAAGCGGCTCGCCCGGGTCGGCTGACCCCTCCCCGGAGGGCAGGGAAAGGCGGCCGATATGAGAGATCTTTGTCAGGTCTTTTACAGAGGCTGCCAAGAAACCTGAGAATTAATTTGCACAGCCGGGAATCGGAACAGATACGACGCGCCCGATCCAGGGGCTGAGCATGGGGTTTGACGTTCTGTCGGAATCTTGTGCTGAGAATCCGCCGCCTGTTCGCCCGTTTCGGAGGTCCGCTCGACGTCGGCTTGAGCGCCCGGTGATGTTGCCCTGGGCTGCCTTACCGTCATCGGGTCGAATACTGATAACCGAGAGTATCTCGACGAAATGTGGAGGGGAGACGGGGAGACCGTGGAGATTCAGGTTCTGGGTCCGTTGAGTGCCGAGGTCAACGGGTCATCGATCGTTCCTACGGCGGGCAAGCCGCGTCAGATCCTGGCGCTTCTCGCGCTCTACCCGGGCCGGGTGATGCCCGTACCGACCCTCATGGAGGAGATCTGGGGCACCAAGCTGCCCGAGAGCGCGCTCACCACCCTGCAGACGTACATCCTCCAGCTGCGCCGCAGGCTCGGCACGGCCATGGGGCCGGGCGCTCCGGGCACGGCCAAGGACGTGCTCGCGACGCGGCACGGGGGCTACCTGCTCCAGATCCCGCAGGAGTCCGTGGACGTCCACACCTACGAGGCCCTCGCGGCCGCCGGCCAGAACGCCTTCGACGAGGGCGACGACGAGCGCGCCGCGGACCTGCTGCGCAAGGCGCTCGACCTGTGGCAGGGACCGGCCCTGGTCGACGTGCGCGTCGGCCCGATCTTGGAGATCGAGGTGCTGCGGCTCGCCGAGAGCCGGCTCGTGACCACCGAGCGGCGCATCGACGTCGACCTCCGGCTGGGCCGGCACACCGAACTCCTCGCGGAGCTCACCGAGCTGATGGCCCGCAACCCGCAGCACGAGGGCCTGCACTCGCAGGCCATGGTGGCCCTCTACCGCTCGGGCCGGCAGGCGACCGCCCTGGACGTCTACCGCCGGCTGCGCGCCCGGCTGATCGGCGAACTGGGGGTGGAGCCCTCGCAGCAGCTCCAGCGCCTGCACCAGGCGATGCTGCGGGTGGACCCCGCGCTGGACGTGGTCGCGGGACCGCGGCGCAGCTCCACCTTCGATCTGTACGCCGCCTAGGTATATCAGGGGGCGGCGGGGCGGCCCGGCGGTGTGGTGGCGGGGCTCCAGCGCGGCTGGGGCCCGGCGTGAGCGGGTCTCCAGGACCGTCGGCGAGGCTCCTGGCGACCCGGTATGCGTCGCCACGCCGGCGGACCACGAGAGAGGCACACCATGCACCGGCTGGAACTCACCGACCTGAGCCGCATCCTGCGGATCTGGGGCGGCGAGGAGGAGTGCGTCGAGCTGACCGAGGCCGTCCAGGACCTGTACTGGGACGAGCTCGGCTACGACTCGCTCTCCGTCCTGCAGACCACCGGCACCATCGAGCGGAAGTTCGACGTCCTGCTCGACGGGGAGCTGCTCGAACGGGGCGACACCCCCCGGCGCTTCCTCGAACTGGTCAACCGCGTCCTGGGCAGCCGGGCCGCGGTCTGAAGCTCCAGCGGCGGTCCACTCGGACTCCGGCGGATCGCGACAGGATCTGTGCCAAGCGCTGAGAGAGGTGTCCGATGTCAGTCGAGCGAGTGCACCGGATGTCGTACGCGGTCGACGCGGCCGCGCCGGCCGGTGCCCTGTACACCCTGGTGGCCGACACGACGCCGTGGCCGCTGTTCCTGCCCGACACGGTCCACACGGAGCGGCTGGACTTCGACGGCACCGTCGAGCGGTACCTCCACTGGGCGGGGGCGGACGGCGAGCCGGGGCGGTCGCTGTGGCGGCGCACCCTGGACGCCGGACGGCGGCGGGTCGACTTCCGCGAGGAGCGCCCCGCCGGCGCCGTGACGGCGTCGGCCGGCAGCTGGCGCGTGGAGGACCTGGCCCCCGGCTGGTCCCGGCTGGTCCTGGAGCAGGACCTGACCGTCGCCGAAGGGCCCGGCGCCGAGCGGGCCCTCGCGGACGCCGGGGCGCGGGGGCGGGCGGCGGCCGACGGGCTGCGGGCCGTCGCCGAGCGCTGGCGGGAGCTCGACGGGCTGCTGCTGTCCTTCGAGGAGTCCGTACGGATCCAGGGGCCGGCCGAGCCCGTCCAGGCGTTCCTGTACGACATCGGCTCCTGGCCCGGCCGGGTCGCGCACGTCGCCGGTGCGGAGGTGGTCGAGGAGCCGCCCGGGGTGCAGCGCGTCCGGCTGGCCCACCTGGCCGATGACGGCTCCCCGTACCCGACGGAGGAGGTGCGGGTGTGCTTCCCCGCGGCCGGGCGCATCGTCTTCAAGCGGGTCCGGCCGCACCCCCTGCTCGCGGCGCACGCCGGGGAGTGGTCCGTGGAGCCCGACCCGGCCGGGGTGAGCGTGGTGTGCCGACACGACGTACTGCTGGACGAGCGCGGCGCGGAGCGGGTGCTGGGGCCCGGCGCGGACACCGCGCGGGTGCGCCGGTACGTGCGCGAGCTGCTCGGGCGGGAGAGCCGCGGCGTGCTGGGGCCGGCGCAGGCGTACGCGGGGGAGCCGGTCAGGGCCCTGCGGTCGGTGTGAAACGGGCGGGGGCCGGGGTGCCGGTTCCCCTGCCGGGGTTCGGGAGCGGGTCCGTGGCCCGTCGCCGCTGCGCGCGGCGGCGGGCCACGGGCGCGTCAGCCGCCGCGCCCGGCCGTGTCCAGCCGGCGCAGGGTGTCGGGTGCGGCCAGACAGGGCATGACCACCCGCCAGAACCCGGCCAGCGTACGGGGAGCGAGCCACTGGGGGTCGTCACGGCCGAGGGCCTCGAAGCCGAGGGTGGCCGCCACCACCGTCGTGGCCACGTTGCGGTGGTTGAGGCCGGGCAGCAGGGCGTCCTCCTCCGCCGCCTCGACGAGCAGCCGGTGCACGAACTCGTGCCACTCCCCGGGCAGGGTGAAGGACGACGGACAGGCCGGCTCCCGGTTGAGCTGGAAGGCGGCCCGGGCCACGACATCGGACAGGAGCAGCCGGGCGAGTGCCTGGGAGCTGTCGGCCAGGGCCTGGAGGGCCGACGTCCGCCGCGCGTACACCTCCCCGGCGACCGCGCGCAGGGCCCGGGCCCCGGCGGCTTCCACGGCCTGCGCGACGGCCGCCTTGTTCTCGAAGTGGAAGTGGAGCGCGCCCGGGCTCACTCCGGCGCCGACGCTGATCATGTTCAGCGTCGCCTCTGCGTACCCGCGCCGCCCGAACACCGTGGCCGCTGATTCGAGCAGCGCTTGACGGGTTCGGACGGCGCGTTCTTGTTTCATCACGCATAGCTCCTGTATCAGTTTCCTTCTATTATTAAACCGCCCCGTTGGTATGGGAAGAGCGTGGCTATGCCCCTCGATGGCCTGATCAACGGCGATTCACGCCCCGCTGTGGCCTGATTTGATCTACTTATCGTGAACCTTGCCGCGATTTGGGGGCTTTGACAAACCGACGAAGCGGTTTGTATCTTCGTTGACGTTGGCTCAACCGAGCTTGAGGGAGGGGGGCAGATGAACCAGCGGACCTTCGCTGTACTGGAACCTCACAGCACCGCCGCGGGGGCGAACGGTGCGTTCCTGCCGGCCGAGGGACTGAGGGTGCCACCGCACGCGCCGGCCCAGTCGGCCCTGTGGCGGATCCTCATCGTGGAGAGCAGCACCGCGGAGGCCGAGACCCTGGCACGCGGCCTGCGCCGGCACGGCCACGAGGTCGACATCGTCGGCACCGGGAGCGAGGCGCTGCGCGGCTACGCCGAGGCCGACCTCGTCCTCCTCGACCTCGAACTCCCCGACCTGGACGGGCTGGAGGTCTGCCGGGGCATCCGCGCGGCCCACGAGATCCCCGTCATCGCGGTCACCGCCCGGGGCAGCGAGCTCGACCGGGTCCTGGGCCTCCAGGCCGGCGCGGACGACTACCTGGTCAAGCCGTACGGGTTCCGCGAGCTGATGGCGCGGATGGAGGCGGTGATGCGCCGGGCGAGACCCACCCGGCCGGCCGCGGCCACCATCACCTGCGGACCGCTGCGCATCGACGCGGGCACGCGGGAGGTCACCCTGCACGGGGAACCCGTCGAGACCACCCGCAAGGAGTTCGACATGCTCTACCTCCTCGCCTCGCACCCCGACACGGTCATCCCGCGCAAGATGCTGATGCAGCAGGTCTGGGGCGACTCCTGGTCCCGCCGGACCGTCGACACACACGTGAGCACGCTGCGCAACAAGATCGGCGCGAACTGGATCATAACGATCCGCGGCGTCGGCTTCCGGTTCGGCCAGGGCTGAACCCGTCCACACCGCTGAGCCGAGGGGGAAGACCATGGCAGTGACGGCGCCGTGCCAGGGGGAGGGCTGCCGCCGACGGGCGGCCGACGGACGCTCGCGCCGGCGTACCGCCGAGGGCGGCCGGCTGTGCCGGCCCTGCCGGGAGCACCTCGACGCCGGCCTGGCCGAACTCGCGCACCTCTACGAGGAATGCGGCAGGATGCTCGCCGGCGCCGCCCCCGGCAGTCTGCGCGAGCGGACGACCGGCGGAGACCTGCCCGGCCTGCCCTTCAACGGCGCCGCGGCCGACGTACGGACCCGGATGGTCTCCGTCCTGGGCTCCTGGAGCGGACTGGTCGCCCAGGAACGCGGCTTCGCCTCCCCGCCGCGCACCGTCGCCGCCCTCAGCGCCTTCCTGCGGCGCAACGGGGACTGGCTCGCCGCCCACCCCGCTGCCGCCGAGGCCACTGAGGAGATCGCCCGCCTGGTGCGGGCCGGACGCCGCGCCGCCTTCCCCGACCCCACCCGCAGCATCCGCCTCGGCGCCTGCCCCGAACCCGGCTGCTCCGGCTCCCTCACCGTCGCCGTGCGCGGCGCCGTCCCGGACCCGGACCGCGACGCCGGCCGGGCCGTGGTGTGCGACGCCGACCCGGCCCACCGCTGGACCAGCGACCAGTGGAGCGGGCTCAGCCGCTCCATGGAGGCCGACGAGCGGGCCGCGGCCACCGAACGCTGGCTCACCGCCGCCGACATCGCCCGCCTGTGGCACACCCCGACCGGCACCGTCTACCGGCTGGCCAGCGAAGAGAAGTGGCGCCGGCGCAACCGGGCGGGCCGTACGTACTACAACGAGACCGACGTCCGGTCCTGCTTCGACCGGCGGGCGGCGGCGCGCACCTGAAACGATCTCCTCCCGCACGACCTTCCGCAGCGGTCGGCACTCGATCCGGTAGGAGCCGGATCGAGGCGTCTGACCGCTCTTTGACATTCCCTTGGCCGGTTCGCGAGGCAGCGGACCGGCCCTTGTGGAACCTGACCGAGTCCTGAATCCAGCGCCATTGAACGGCCGCTCGCGTCCGAAGAACCTTGTAGTCAAGATCCGGTGCACTGTCTCCGGAGGCGAATTCAAGGAGACGTGATGGACGCCCCTGTGATCGTCGTCGGTGCGGGTCCCGCGGGCTTGATGCTCGCCGGCGAACTGAGGCTGGCGGGAGTCCCCGTGGTCGTCCTGGAACGCCTGGAACGGCGTACGGGCGAATCCCGCGGCCTCGGCTTCACCACGCGCACGCTGGAGACCTTCGACCAGCGCGGCATCCTCGCCCGCTTCGGCGACATCGAGCGCAGCACGCTCGGCCACTTCGGCGGACTGCCCCTCGACTTCGGCGTGCTCGACGGCGCCTGCCAGGCGGCGAAGACCGTCCCGCAGTCGGTCACCGAGACGCACCTGGAGGAGTGGGCCACCGCCCTGGGCGCCGAGATCCGGCGCGGCCACGAGGTCCTCTCCGTCCACGACGACGGCACGGGAGTCGACGTCGAGGTCCGCGGCCCGGGCGGCACCGACACCCTGCGCAGCTCCTGGCTGGTGGGCTGCGACGGCGGGCGCAGCACCGTGCGCAAGGCCGCCGGCTTCGACTTTCCCGGCACCGCGGCCACCATGGAGATGTTCCTCGCCGACATCAGGGGCATCGAGCTCAAGCCCCGGATGATCGGCGAAACCCTCCCCGGCGGCATGGTCATGGTGGGCCCGCTGCCCGGCGGCACCACGCGCATCGTGGTCTGCGAACGCGGCACGCCGCCCAAGCGGCGCGAGGGCGCGCCCTCCTTCGACGAGGTCGCCGCCGCCTGGCAGCGGCTCACCGGCGAGGACATCTCGGCCGCCGAACCGGTGTGGGTCAGCGCCTTCGGCGACGCCGCCCGGCAGGTCACCGAGTACCGGCGCGGCCGCGTCCTGCTCGCCGGCGACGCCGCCCACATCCACCTGCCCGCGGGCGGGCAGGGCATGAACACCGGCATCCAGGACGCCTTCAACCTCGGCTGGAAACTCGCCTCCGTGGTGCGGGAGCGGGCCCCGCTGGCCCTGCTCGACACCTACCACACCGAACGGCACGCGGTCGGCCGGCGGCTGCTGATGAACACCCGCGCCCAGGGACTGCTGTTCCTGAGCGGCGCCGAGGTGCAGCCGCTGCGCGACTCGCTGCGCGAGCTCATGGCGTACGAGGACGTGGCCCGCCACCTCGCCGCCATGGTCACCGGCCTGGAGATCTCCTACGAGGTCGGCAGGGGCTCCCACCCGCTGCTCGGCCGCCGCATGCCCCACCTGGAGCTGACCGGCGCCGACGGCCCCACCTCCAGCACCGCACTGCTGCGCCCCGCCCGCGGGGTGCTCCTCGACCTGGCGGACAACCCCCGGCTGCGCCGGCGCGCCGCCGCCTGGGCGGAACGGGTCGACACCGTCACCGCCCGGCCGCTCGGGGCCGCCGACGACACGCTGCACGACACCACCGCCCTGCTGATCCGGCCCGACGGGTACGTGGCATGGGCCGCGCCCGGCAGCCACCACGACCTGCCGATGGCGCTGGAGCGCTGGTTCGGGGCCCCCTGACGACCGGGGCCCGCGCGACCGGCACCCCCGAGGCCGACGCACCCGACGGCCCGACGAGCACGTCAACCGGAGGAACCACACATGGCAACGCCGCAAGCAACGATCGAGCGCGCCCCCGTGGGGGCCCGCGCCGGACAGGCCGCCCCGGCCCGCCCGGCCGGCCCCGACGGGGAGCGCCGCGACATCGTCCGGGCGGCCCGGACCGTCCTCGCCCGCGAGGGCTGGAGGCACTGCACCGCCGAGGCCACCGCCGCCGAGGCCGGGGTCGAACCGGCCGCGGTCGCGCGGCACTTCCCCGACCACGAACGGCTGCTGCTGGACGTGCTGCTGGACAGCTCCGCCTCCGTCGCCGCCTCCCTCGCGGCCGTCGCCGAGAGCTACCTCGCGGAGGTCCACGACCTGCGCGAGGACCTGATCGCGCTGGGCCGGGCCTGGCTGGCGCCTCTGGAGGCCTTCCGCGAGCACTTCGCGATCGTCCGGCACATCAGCGCCGAGGTCACCCACCTGCCCGCCGACGCGGTCGACAAGTGGCAGGCCACCGGCCCCCGCCAGGCCCGCCGCGAACTGGCCCGCCGCCTCCAGCAGGTCGCCGGCCGGGGCCTGCTCGACATCGCCGACGCCGACCAGGCGGCGGAGCGCTTCATCCTGCTCGTCCCCTCGTCCGTCGTCCAGCGCTCCTTCCACGGCGCGCTGCCGCTCGGACGCGTGGAGGAGGACGCGCTCATCGCGGACGGGGTCGACGACTTCATCCGCCTGTACGGCCCGGCCTCCCGCTGACACCGCTGACCCCGCCGATCCCCGGAGAGAGTAGAGACAATGCACAGCAACCTGATCGTGGCGCGGATGGACGTCCGTTCGAGCGCCGAGGTGGCCAAGATCTTCGCCGAGTTCGACCGTACGGACATGCCGCAGCGCATGGGCACGCTGCGCCGGCGGCTGTTCTCCTACAACGGGCTCTACTTCCACCTCCAGGACTTCGCCGAGGACGACGGCGGCGAGCGCATCGAGCAGTCCCGCAACGACCCGCGGTTCATGAAGATCAGCTACGACCTCCAGCCCTTCATCCAGCCGTACGACCCCGAGACCTGGCGCTCCCCGGCCGACGCGATGGCCACCCGCTTCTACGACTGGGCGGCGACGGAGTGATGTCCGCGACGGCACGCATGACGGGAGGGCACCGGTCGTGGCCCGCCGGGTAGTCATCACGGGCATCGGGGTGCTGGCGCCGGGCGGCATCGGCGTCCGCGAGTTCTGGGAGCTGCTGAGCTCGGGCCGTACGGCCACGCGGGAGATCACCCACTTCGACGCCTCCCCCTTCCGCTCCCGGGTGGCGGCCGAGGCCGACTTCCTGCCGGAGCTCCACGGGCTCACCGACGACGAGATCCGCCGCATGGACCGCGCCACCCAGTTCGGGGTGGTCGCGGCGCGCGAGGCGGTCGCCGACAGCGGCCTCGACTTCGCCGGCCTCGACCCCTACCGCACGGGCGTCAGCATCGGCACCGGCGTGGGGGCCGTGTCCAGCCTCGACAAGGCCTACCGCGCCGCCGCCGACCACGGCCGGCTCCCGGCGCCCGGCCAGGCCGCCCCCGGCGCCCTGTACGACCACGTCGTCCCCGGCTCCTTCGCCACCGAGGTGGCCTGGGCCGTCGGTGCCGAGGGCCCCGCCACGGTCGTCTCCACCGGTTGCACCTCCGGGATCGACTCGGTCGCGCACGCCGTCGACCTGATCCGCGAGGGCAGCGCCGACGTCATGGTCACCGGCGCCACCGACGCGCCGATCACGCCCCTCACCCTGGCGTGCTTCGACGCGGTCAAGGCGACGACCAGCCTCAACGACGACCCGGCGCGGGCCTCCAGGCCCTTCGACGCCACCCGGCGCGGCTTCGTCCTCGGCGAGGGCGCCGCCGTGTTCGTCCTGGAGGAGCTCGACAGCGCCCGCCGCCGCGGCGCCACCGTCTACGCGGAGGTCGCCGGGTACGCCTCCCGCTCCAGCGCCTTCCACATGACGGGGCTGCGCCCCGACGGCCGCGAACTGGCCGAGGCCATCACGGTGGCCCTCGACGAGGCGCACCTGAACCCCTCCGACCTCGACTACGTCAACGCGCACGGATCCGGCACCCGCCAGAACGACGCCCACGAGACGGCCGCCTACAAGCTGGCGCTCGGACCGTGCGCCCACCGCACCCCGGTGAGCTCGGTCAAGTCGATGATCGGGCACTCGCTGGGCTCCGTGG
This sequence comes from Streptomyces sp. NPDC032091, assembly GCF_055580265.1. Classification (NCBI taxonomy): domain Bacteria; kingdom Bacillati; phylum Actinomycetota; class Actinomycetes; order Kitasatosporales; family Streptomycetaceae; genus Streptomyces; species Streptomyces sp. NPDC032091. Next base: position 35,418 of record NZ_JBVILR010000036.1, read on the forward strand.
GGTCCATCGAGATCGCCGCGTCCGTCCTCGCGATGCGCCACCACCTCGTGCCGCCCACCGCGAACCTGCGCACCAGGGACCCCCAGTGCGACCTCGACTACGTCCCGCTCGTCGCGCGGGAGCACCGCACCGATGCCGTCCTCACCGTCGGCAGCGGGTTCGGCGGTTTCCAGAGCGCGATGGTGCTGGCCCGGCCCGACAGGAGGACCGCATGAGCGGCAGGACCCTGGTCACGGGCATCGGCGTGGCCGCCCCCACCGGGCTCGGGGTGGAGGACTTCTGGGCGGCCACCCGCATCGGCAAGAACGCCATCGGGCCCGTCACCCGCTTCGACGCCTCCGGCCACCCCGCGCGCCTCGCCGGGGAGATCCACGGCTTCGACCCCGGGGAGCACCTGCCGGGCCGCCTCGTACCGCAGACCGACCGGGTCACGCAGCTCGCCCTCGTCGCCACCGACTGCGCCTTCGAGGACGCGGGCCTGGCCCCCGGGGACCTCCACCCCTGCGACATGGGGGTGGTCACCGCGGCCGGGTCCGGAGGCCTGGAGTTCGGCGAGAACGAGCTGCGCAAGCTCTGGAGCCAGGGGCCCAAGCACGTCAGCGCGTACCTGACCTTCGCCTGGTTCTACGCCGTCAACACCGGCCAGATCGCCGTCCGCAACGACCTCCGCGGCCCCACCGGGGTCCTCGTCGGCGACCAGGCGGGCGGCCTCGACGCCCTCGCCCAGGCACGGCGCCGGCTCCGCAAGGGCAGCCGGCTGATCGCCACCGGCGGCTTCGACGCCTCCGTCTGCCCGCTCGGCTGGGCCGCGCACCTCGCCGGCGGCTCCCTGTCCACCCGCGACGAGCCCGAACGCGCCTACCTGCCCTTCGACGCGGCCGCCTCCGGCTACGTACCGGGCGAGGGCGGCGCGCTGATCATTCTGGAGGACGAGGAGAGCGCGGCCGCCCGCGGGGCGAGGGACGCCTACGCCGAGTTCGCCGGCTACGGCGCCACGCTCGACCCCCGCCCCGGCAGCGGCCGCGAGCCCGGCCTGCGCCGGGCCGCCCTGGCCGCGCTCGCGGACGCCGGGTGCCACCCGGCCGAGGTGGACGTGGTCTTCGCCGACGGGGCGGGCGTGCCGCGGCTCGACCGCGAGGAGGCCGAGGCCATCACCGCGGTCTTCGGACCGCTCGGCGTGCCGGTCACCGCGCCCAAGACGACGACCGGACGGATCGGCGCGGGCGGGGCCCCCGTCGACGTGGTCTCGGCGGTCCTCGCCATGCGCGAGGGACTGATCCCGCCCACCACCAACGTGGAGCCCTCCCCCGCCTACGACATCGACCTCGTGGCCGTCCGGCCGCGGACGGCGTCGGTGCGCACCGCCCTGGTCCTCGCGCGCGGCCGCGGCGGCTTCAACTCCGCGGTGGTGCTGCGCGCACTCGACTGACGGGCCGGGCCGCACGGCCCGGCCCCCGCCCGCGCCCGTCCTCCGCCCGCTTCCCGGGCGGGGGCGGGCGCTCCCCCTACCCCGCGCCGAACTCCCGCAGCCGGAAACACCGGTGCGGAACTCCGATGAAGGGACCCCACGTGTCCAAGCAGGAATTCACCTTCGACGACCTCAAGCGCATCCTCCTGGAGGGCGCCGGCGCCGACGAGGAGATCGACCTCGACGGCGACATCCTGGACGTCGACTTCGAGTCGCTCGGCTACGAGTCGCTGGCGCTGCTGGAGACCGGCAGCCGTATCGAGCGCGAGTTCGACATCACGCTCGACGACGACATCTTCGCCGACAACAGCACCCCGCGCTCCCTCGTCGAGGCCGTCAACGCGAGCCTCAGGGTCACCGTCGACGCCTGAGCCGAGCGGACCGGGCGGGCCCGGCCGGGCAGGCCGGGCAGGCCGTCCCGCCGGCACCGCCGGAGCCGCGGCCCCGTGCCGGGCCGCGGCTCCGGACACCGCCACCACCCCTCCGCCCCACCCCGCCCCCACCCCCGCCCACAGAAAGGGAGTACGCCCATGGCCATCGATCAGGACCTCACCGAGACCCAGGTGATCGTGGTCGGCGCGGGCCCCGTCGGACTGCTGCTCGCCGGAGAACTCCGGCTGGCGGGCACGGACGTGGTGGTGATCGACACGCTCACCGCCCCCACCTCCGCATCGCGGGCGTCCACCCTGCACGCCCGCACCATGGAGGTCCTCGACAGCCGCGGCCTGCTGGAGCAGGTCGGCGACGTACCGCACGAGAACGCCGGACACTTCGGGGGCATCCCCCTCGACCTCGGCCTGCCCGGCCCCTACCCGGGGCAGTGGAAGGTGGCCCAGACCCGCCTGGAGGAAATCCTCGGGGAATGGGCCGCCGACCTGGGCGCGGACATCCGGCGCGGCCACGAGCTGACCGGGCTGACCGTGACCGGCGACGGGGTGCTGGCCACCGTGCGCACCGAGGGCGGACGGCTGTCCCTTCGGGCGGCGTACATCGTCGGCTGCGACGGCGAGAACAGCGCCGTGCGCCGGCTCGGCGGCTTCGGCTTCCCCGGCACCGACGCCGCACGCGAGCTGCTGCGCGCGGACGTCGCCGGCATCGACATCCCCAACCGGCGCTTCGAGCGCAAGGACGGCGGCCTCGTCGTCGCCTCCCGGCGGCCCGACGGGGTCACCCGGGTGATGGTGCACGAGTTCGGCGCGCGGCCCCGGACCGGCCAGCCCTCCTTCGAGGAGGTGGCCGACGCCTGGAAGCGCATCACCGGCGAGGACATCGGCGGCGGCACCCCGCTGTGGGTGAACTCGTTCGGCGACGCCTCCCGGCAGGCCTCCGAGTACCGGCGGGGGCCGCTGCTGCTCGCCGGGGACGCGGCCCACCAGCAGATGCCGATCGGCGGCCAGGCCCTCAACCTCGGGCTCCAGGACGCCTTCAACCTCGGCTGGAAGCTGGGCGCCCGGGTCGCCGGGCACGGCACCGACGCACTGCTGGACACCTACCACGAGGAACGGCACGCGGTCGGGCAGGCCGTGCAGAGCAACGTCAGGACCCAGGCGCTGCTGCTGCTCGGCGGGCCCGAGGTGGACGCGGTACGGGAGGTGTTCGCGGAGCTGGGCGCCGGCGAGAACGTACGGACGCACCTGGCCGGGCTGGTCTCGGGCCTGTCGGTGCGCCACGACGTGGGCGAGGACGGCCGTGGACTGCCCGGGCTGCGGGTGCCCGCCTGGGAGGTCACCACCTCCGAGGGCGCCACCACCACGCTGGGCCTGCTGAGGCCGGGGCGGGGGCTGCTGCTCCTGCCGCCGGGCGAGGAGGCGCGGCGGGCCGAGCTCGCGGAGGCGGCGGGGGCCTGGGGCGACCGGGTCCGGACCGTGTCCGCGGTGTCGGTGGCCGCCGGGGCCAGTGGGGCGGCCGCGCCCGAGGGCGCCGTTCTCGTACGGCCCGACGGGTACGTCGTCTGGGCCGACGGGCCGGGGGCGGGGGCGCTCGACGAGGCGCTCACGCGCTGGTTCGGGCCCGAACGGCCGGCCGCCGCCGCGCGCCCGCAGGAGCCCGCCGGCGCGCGCAGCACCCCGGCGCAGGCGCCGCCCGCCCGTACCGCCGCGGCGGTGCTCGACGGGGTCCGGCGCGGGGTCGGCGCGGAGCGGCTCTCCGGCCGGACCGCGCTGGTCACCGGGTCGAGCCGGGGCATGGGCCGGGCGGCCGCGATCCGGCTCGCCCAGGAGGGCGCGCTCGTCGCCGTCCACTACCACCGGGACGAGGCGGCGGCGCACGAGGTCGTCACCTCGGTCGAGAAGGACGGCGGACGGGCCTTCGCGGTACGGGGAGAGCTGGGCGTCGACGGTGACGTGGACCGGCTGTTCGCCGTGCTGGAGGAGGACCTGCGGGAGCGCACCGGCTCCACCGACCTGCACGTCCTGGTGAACAACGCCGGGGTGATGGGCGGGGTCGGGGCGGACGAGGTCACGCCGGAGCAGTTCGACCGGATCTTCGCGGTGAACGCGAAGGCGCCGTTCTTCCTGATCCAGCGGGCGCTGCGGAACATGCCGGACGGCGGGCGGATCATCAACATCTCGTCCGGGCTGACGCGGTTCGCCAACCCGGACGAGATCGCGTACGCGATGAGCAAGGGCGCGCTGGAACAGCTCGCCCTGCACTTCGCGAAGGCGCTCGGGCCGCGCGGCATCACCATCAACTCGGTCGCGCCGGGGATCACACGGAACGGGAACCCCGTGTTCGACATTCCCGAGGCGGTCGAGCAGATGGCGGGGCTGTCGGCGTTCGGGCGGGTCGGTGAGCCGGAGGACGTCGCGGACGTGGTGGCCTTCCTCGCCACCGACGAGGCGCGGTGGATCACCGGGTCCTTCGTGGACGCGACCGGCGGCACGCTCCTCGGCTGACACCGTTTCCCGGGGGCTCCGCCCCCGGCCGCGCCCCCTTCGACTCCGCCGGCGTCGTATCCCACGCGCCGCGCCGGCGGCGGGCGGACCGTCCGGGGATCCCTCCCCGGGCGGTCCGCCCCTTTCCTCGGAACGCGAGCGTTGTCGATGAGCATTTCCTCCGGCGCCCGGGTCGGGGCCCGTTGGGCTCTGGTGTCCGTGCTCGCCGCGAACATGTTGGTGGACGCCCTGGAGGTGTCCGCGACCCTGGTGGCGCTGCCGGCCGTCGGCAGCGGGCTCGGGGCCTCCGTCACCGGGGTGCAGTGGATCGTCACCGGCTTCGCCGCCGGGTTCGGCGGAGCGCTGCCGCTCGGCGGGCGGCTGGTGGAGTGGTACGGGCGGCGGCGGGTGTTCCTCGCGGCGCTGCTCGTCTTCGCCGCCGCGTCCCTGGGCGGTGCGCTGACCGACCGCCTGGACCTGCTGGTCGCCACCCGGGTGGTGAAAGGTTTCTGTGTCGCGCTGACCGCACCCACCGGACTCGCGATCATCCTCGCCGCCGTCCCCGAGGGGGAACCCCGGCGGCGGTCCGTGTCCCTCTACTCGCTGTTCGGGGCCGCCGGGTTCTGCGCGGGGCTGCTGCTGTCCGGGTCGCTCACCGGGGCCGGATGGCGGTGGACCCTGGCGTTCCCGGCGCCCGTCGCCCTCGCGCTGTTCGCCCTCGGGCTGCGGGTGGTGCCGCGGGAGACCGCCCGGCCCGGCGGCGGTCCGAGGTGGCACGCGGTGGCCGCCGGGGGCGCGCTGACCGGGGCGGTGCTGCTGCTGGTGGACGCGCTGGCCCGCGGACGGTGGGGCAGCGCCGTCGCCGCCGCGGCCGCGGCGCTCGTGGGCGTACGGGCCGAACGGGCCTCCCCGCGGCCGCTCGTGGACACCGCCCTGCTGCGGCACGCACCGCTCGTGCGCTCCGCCCTGGGGGCGGCCGCGCTCAACGGCTCCTACGTGAGCTTCCTGCTCGTGGCCGTGCTCGACCTGCGGCGCGGCGGCTGGAGCTCCTGGGAGACGGCCCTCGCGTTCCTGCCCGCCAGCGCGCCGCTCGCCCTGACCGCCCTGCGCTCGGGGCGGATCGCCGCCCGGCTGGGACCGGCGCGGGCCGTCGCCGCCGGCGCGGCCGCCGCCCCCGCCGGGTACGCGCTCTACCCGGACTCCGGCGCGGGCGGGGCGCGGTATGCCGAACTGTTGCCCTCCATGTCCCTCGTCGGACTCGCCTTCGTGCTCGCCTTCACCGCGCTGCACCTGCAGGCGACCGCCCGTCTTCCCCCCGGCCTGCGGACGGCGGCCGGCGGGCTCTACCAGACCTGCGTACAGCTCGGCGCGGCGCTCACCCCGGCGCTGACGGCCGCGCTGTACGCGACCTCCGGCCGGAGCGCGGCGCTCTGGCTGGTCACCGCGGTCGGCCTGGCCGGCGCGGGCGTGGCCCTCGCCGGCCTCGCACACCCTTCGACCGACCCCTCCTGAGAGCCGCCGGGTCCCTCTCCCACCGGCGGCTGCCCACCTCGAACCGGGAAGCATCATGACGACACTTCACATGTCACAGACATACGAAACAGCCACAGGCCTGGTCCACATGACCCGGCCCGACATGGCCGTCCTGGCCACCGCCGGGCTCCGCGAGCGCACCCGCATCCTGGAGCAGTACGTGCGCGAGGAGCTCGGCCGGATCCTCGGCATCGAGCCGCACCTCGTCGACACCACGGGCCGCCCCATGGGCTGCCTCGGCATCGGCTCGATCTCCGGCATCGAACTCCAGTACCGGATGGAGGCCACGCTCGGCGTCGACGTGAACCTCCAGCGGCTGCTGCTCGCCAACAGCGCCCAGGAGCTCATCGACTGCCTCGCCGGCCAGCTCGGGCCCGAGGCCCACCTGCACGGGGCAGCGGTGCCGGCATGACCACTACCACGCTGCTGCCGGCCTCCCGCCCGGTGGTGAACCACCAGGGCCTCGACCGGCCCGACTTCACCCTCTCCGCCGACCGGGTCGACCTCTGGCTGCTCCGCCGCCCCACCGGCGCGGACGCCGACGCCCTCGCGGTCGGGGAACTCGACGCGGAGGAGCGCAGGCGCGCCGACGCCTTCATCCGCCCCTCGGACGGCATGCTGTACGCCGCCGCGCACGTCGCGGTGCGCCGACTGCTCGGACGGTACACCGCCACGCTGCCCCAGGACGTCCGCTTCATGCGCGAACCCTGCCCCGGCTGCGGCGAGGCGCACGGCCGCCCGGCGCTGGCGCCCCCGCCGCCGCCCCTGCACTACTCCCTCTCGCACAGCGGGGGCGTGGCCATGGTCGGCGTCGGAACGGTCCCGCTCGGCGTTGACGTGGAGAAACTCCCCGGCGCCGAGACGGTGGACATCTGCTCCAGGGCACTGCATCCCGACGAGCAGCTCGAAATCGCCCAGGCCGGGACCGGCGAGGCGCGCAGGCAGCTCTTCGGACAGATCTGGACGCGCAAGGAAGCGTTCCTCAAGGGGCTTGGTACAGGGTTGAGCCGGTCGCCCGCCGAGGACTACCTGGGCACCTCGCTCGACCGGCACCCCGACGGCTGGACCATGGTCGGCGTTCCCGCCGACACCACCCACGCCGCCGCCGTCGCCGTGAAGGGCCAGGCCCCCAAGGTCGTCAACGTCAGGTGGGTCCCCGACACCTGGCTGGCCGCAGGCAACACCGTGTGCGGCTCCGCCGCCCCCGGACCGGACGACACGGTCCTCGCCAGTTGAACCGCAAGTAAGGACGTGACCGGATGACCCGCACCGCCTTCGTCTTCCCGGGCCAGGGCTCCGAATGCGCCGGCATGGGCAGGGAACTGCTCGCCCTGCGGCCGGACCTCGCCGACACCTACTACCGCGTGGCCGACGACCTCCTCGGGTTCCCGCTGTCCCGGCTGTGCGTCGAAGGGTCCCCCCGGGACCTGGAGGACCCGACGGTGGCCCAGCCGGCCGCCTTCCTGACCAGCATGGCCGTACTGGAGGTGCTGCGCGGCCGGGGCCTGGAGCCGGACGCGGTGGCCGGCCACAGCCTGGGCGAGTACGCGGCGATGGTCGCCGCGGGCGCCCTGGAGTGGACCGAGGCGCTGTGGCTGGTCCGGCTCCGCAGCGAACTGGTGGCCACCGTCGGCGACCGGGTCGGCAGCGCCACGGTCGCGGTCATCGGCCTCAGCCGCCCGGACCTGACGCGTCTGTGCGCCGAGACCCGGGCGGCCACGGGCGAGGTCGTGGAGGTGGCCGGAGACAACGAACCCCGCCAGACCGTGGTCTCCGGGCAGGCCGACGCGGTGGCCCGGGTGGCCGAGGAGGCCCGGGCGGCCGGGGCACGGGTGGAATGGCTGCGCACCGGCGGCCCGTTCCACTCCAGCCTGCTCGGCGAGGCCGAGGCGGAGTTCACCGAGACGCTGATCGCGACCGAGTTCCGCGACCCGGCCGTTCCGCTGGTCTCCGGTGTCACCGGCGGGTGGGTCACGACGGCCGCCGACGCCGTCGTCGCCCTGCGCGGCCAGCTCACCAGCCCGGTGCGCTGGACCGCGGCGGTGGAGACGCTCGCCGCCTCCGGCACGGACCGGTTCGTGGAGGTGGGCCCCGGCCGGGTGCTCGGCGGGCTGGTCCGCCGCATCCTGCCGGGGGCCCGCGTCCACAGCACGCACACGCCCGAGCGGCTGGCCGAGGCCGTGGACGACCTGAGCGCCGCCACCGCGGTCTGACCGGCAGGCACCCACATCCGCCGCCGTGCACGCCGGCGGGACGTCACGAGACGAGGAGCAGTCCATGGACAGGCATCCGGAGCCCGGCCGGCTCATCCACGTGGTCAGGGGGCGTCCCGACGCCGAGGAACTCGCGGCCCTCACCGCCGTCGTCCTGGCCCGGGCGGCGGCGTACGAGGGCCAGCACGGCGGCACCGCCGGCGGCGGGCCCACCCTGGCCGGCTGGAGCTGTCCCCGCCGGCCCCGGGCCTTCCACGGCGCACGCACCTGGCGCGACAGCCCCGCCGCACCCCGCTCCGCCTGACCGGCGCGGGGCACCACCGCCCCGCGCCGTCCCTCGTACCACCGCTCCATCGGCCGTCAGGGCCGGGAAGGGACCCCACTCCGTCATGAACGTCCACAAAGGACTCATCCTCGACGAGACCGCCAAGTTCCATCAGGACGTGCAGGACGATCGGCCTTTCGTCCCCGGCACCACCGAGATCTGGCCCGCCGGCGCGGTCCTCGACGAGCGCGACCGCACCGCGCTGGTCGAGGCCGCGCTGGAGATGCGGATCGCCGCCGGACCCAGCTCGCGCCGGTTCGAGTCCCGCTTCGCCCGCACCCTCAAGCGGCGCAAGGCCCATCTGGTCAACTCGGGCTCCTCGGCGAACCTGCTGGCGCTGACGGCCTTCACCTCGCACCTGCTGGAGGACCGGCGGCTGCGGCCCGGCGACGAGGTCGTCACGGTGGCCGCGGGCTTCCCCACCACCGTCAACCCGATCATCCAGAACGGGCTGGTGCCCGTCTTCGTCGACGTCGAGCTGGGCACCTACAACACCACCGCCGACCGGGTGGCGCAGGCCATCGGGCCCAAGACCCGGGCGATCATGATCGCGCACGCTCTGGGCAACCCCTTCGAGGTCGCCGAGATCGCCCAACTGGCCGAGGACCACGGCCTGTTCCTGATCGAGGACAACTGCGACGCGGTCGGCTCCACCTACGACGGACGGCTGACCGGGACCTTCGGCGACATTACGACCGTCAGCTTCTACCCCGCCCACCACCTGACCATGGGCGAGGGCGGCTGCGTCCTCACCTCGAACCTGGCGCTCGCCCGGATCGTGGAGTCGCTGCGCGACTGGGGCCGGGACTGCTGGTGCGAGCCGGGCGAGACCAACAAGTGCCTCAAGCGCTTCGACTACCAGATGGGCACCCTCCCCGAGGGCTACGACCACAAGTACATCTTCTCCCACGTGGGGTACAACCTGAAGGCCACCGACATCCAGGCGGCCCTCGGCCTGACCCAGCTGGACAAGCTCGACGAGTTCTGCGCAGCCCGCCGCCGCAACTGGCGCCGGCTGCGCGAGGGGCTCGACGGCGTGCCGCACCTGATCCTCCCCGAGGCCACCCCGCGCAGCGACCCGAGCTGGTTCGGGTTCGCGATCACCGTGGACCCCGAGGCCCCGTACAGCCGGGCCGCCCTGGTGGACTTCCTGGAGGGGCGCAAGATCGGCACGCGCCGGCTGTTCGCGGGCAACCTCACCCGCCACCCGGCCTACATCGGGCAGCCCCAGCGGATCGTCGGCGACCTCGCCAACAGCGACATCGTCACCGACCAGACCTTCTGGATCGGCGTCTACCCGGCGCTGACCGACGAGATGCTCGACTACGTCATCGCCTCGGTCAAGGAGTTCGTGGGCGGACACTCCTGACCGCCCGTCCCGTGAGTCCGCCCGCAGGAGAGGCCATGCCATCGACCCATGACACCATCGCGGACCTGCGCGAGCAGATACGGGTGCTGCGCGACCACGCCGAGCTGCGCGAGCTGTTCGACCGCTACGTCGCCGCCCTGGACACCTTCGACGGGGCCGGCCCGGACGAGGCCCGCTTCGCCGGGCTGTTCACCGAGGACGCCACCTTCGCCTTCCCGATCGGCGTGTGCACGGGAGCCGGGGCCTTCGTCGCCTTCCAGCGCGAGGCCCGGGAGCGGTGGGCGCGTACGCACCACGTGAGCGCCAACCACTCCATCACCGTCGACGGGGACCGGGCCGTCGTCCGGGCCCAGCAGCTGACCACCCACGTCCACCACGCCGGAGCGGGCCCCGCGGCCCACTTCGACGTCGGCGGGCACACCGAGGCCCGCGCCGTGCGCACCCCGGACGGATGGCGGCTGAGCCACGTCGCCTTCCGCGTCGTGTGGGACTCCGGCGTCCGCCTGCCCGAGCTCGCGGGGGTCCCGCTGTGAGCCGCCCGGCGCCGCGCCTGACCACGCTCCTGCGGCGCAGGGCCGTCTGGGGGCTCGCCCTCACCCGCGGCCGGGCCGTACGCCCCGCCCCGGACCGGCCGCGCCCGCCGGCCCGGACCGCCTGAACCCGCCGGGGATCCCCGGCGGGACGCCGACCCAGCCCCGGAGACCCCCATGCACCCCACCCCGTCCATCGCCGCGCCGCCGGTGCGGTCCGTCGTCCTCGACGCGGACGGGATCCCGCTGTCGGGGCTGCTCGCCCTGCCCGCGGACCCCGTGCCGCGGGCCGTGGTGGTGGCCCTGCACGGGGCGGGGATGAGCGCGGGCTACTTCGACAGCCGGGTGCGGCCGGGGTTCTCCCTGCTGGAGCTCGGCGCCTCGCTGGGCTTCGCCGTGCTCTCCCTGGACCGGCCCGGCTACGGGGCCTCGGCGGCCGCCGTGCCCCGCGGGCTGGACCTCGCCGGGCAGACGGCCGCCCTGCTCGCCGCCCTCGACGGGTACGCGCGCGGCCACGAGACGGGCGCGGGCTGGTTCCTCGTGGCCCACTCCAACGGCGGCCGCCTCGCGCTGTCCGCGGCGGCCGCCGCCCGGGGCCGCACGGCGCCGCTCGGCGTGGACCTGTGCGGCGTCGGCCGGCACTTCGCGGTGGAGCCCGGGCAGCTGCCCGGGGCGGACTTCCCCGGGCAGTGGCGCCGGCACTGGGGCGCGCTGCGCTTCTACCCGCCGGAGGCCTTCCGGGCCTGTACCGGCCTGGTGCGCCCGGTCCCCGCCGAGGAGGCGCGGGAGACCCCGCTGTGGCCCGACGCGTACCCCGCCGTGGCCGCCGGAGTGAGGGCCCCCGTCCGCTTCACCTTCGCCGAACAGGAGCTGTGGTGGAGGCGGGACCGGACGGCGATGGAGGAACTGCTGACTCCGCTGACCGGGGCCTCCACAGAGGTGGCGGTCCAGCCGCATGCTGGACACAACATCAGTCTGGGATGGGCCTCCCGCGCCTACCACCTGCGGGTCATGGCCTTCCTGGAGGAGTGTCTGCTGCCCCGCGAGGCGGGGACCGGGCGGGGTCCAGGCCCCAACTGACGCGGAAATGTAGAAGGTTGACGAGGATCTGACATGTGGCCCGTTGACCAGGAGATCGGGACCAACGACTCTTTTCGTGAGCATCCCGCGACTTATAGCAAAGCCGTCATACCGGGATGCTTCGACTCAAACTCTCGTACGTCAGTTTGATTCACCAGCTCTTTTGGCGCACCCCACCCCCCCGTTGCGGCTCCCGGAGTCCCGCAAGGCCCCGGGCCCGGCCGCAGCACGTCTCCACGACCGACGAGAAGCAGGTTTCTCATGGCGACCGGCCACCACAATGTCCACCCGCTGCCGCAGACCAACCAGCTCCGCGCCATGCACACGATCGTCCGTGACCGCAGAGCCTCCCGCGCGGACTTCGTGCTCTACTCCCGGCGCATCATCCGCCTCCTGCTCGAATCGGCGCTCGACCAGCTGCCGTTCGACCGGCACGAGGCCATCACACCGGTCGGAGAGACGTACGAGGGACTGAGACTCGGTCCCCAGCTGTGTGCCGTACCCGTGGTCCGGGCCGGTGACTCCATGCTCGACGAACTGCGCCAGGTCATCCCCGACATCACCGTCGGCAAGCTGCTCATCCAGCGGGACAAGACCACCAAGCAGCCGCACCTCTACTACAAGAACTTCCCCGAGGACATCGCCGACCGGCACGTCCTGCTCCTGGAGCCGATGCTCGCCACCGGCGGCAGCGCCAAGGCGGCCATCGCGGTGCTCCTCGACTCCGGCGTCCGCGAGGAGAACATCGTGTTCGTCAACTTCCTCGCCTCCCCAGAGGGCATCGCCGCCGTCCACGCCGCACACCCGCGGGTCAAGATCGTCACCTCCTCGATCGAACAGCGCCTCAACGAGAACGCGTTCATGATCCCGGGCATCGGCGACTTCGGGGACCGGTACTTCGGTACGACCGACTCGGCCGTGGCCTGATGAGGAGCAGCCGTACCTTCGCCGACTCCGCGCTGACGGCACTGGCGCCCGCGATCTGGGGCTCCACGTACCTGGTCACCACCGAGCTGCTGCCGGCGGGCCGGCCGCTGCTGGCCTCCCTGCTCCGTGCCCTGCCCGCCGGCCTGATCCTGGTGCTCATCGGCCGGACGCTGCCCAAGGGCATCTGGTGGTGGCGTGCGCTGGTGCTCGGCGTGCTGAACATCGGCGCCTTCTTCTACCTGCTCTTCGTGGCCGCCTACCACCTGCCGGGCGGCGTCGCGGCGCTGGTGATGTCGATCCAGCCGATGATCGTGCTCCTGCTCGGCGTCGCCCTGCTGAAGGAGAAGATCAAGCCGGTCCACCTGGTCTCCTGCGCCCTCGGCGCGGCCGGCGTGGCCCTGCTGGTCCTCCAGCCGAACGCCGGGCTCAACACCACCGGTGTCGTCGCCGGTCTGCTGGGCGCGCTCAGCATGGCCTCGGGCATCGTGCTCACCAAGCGCTGGGGACGCCCCGAGGGCGTGGGCCTGCTGCCCTTCACGGGCTGGCAGCTCACCGTCGGCGGCCTGGTGCTGCTGCCGGTGGCGCTGATCGGCGAGGGCCTGCCGGACGAGATCACCGGCAAGAACCTCCTGGGCTTCGCCTACCTCGGCATCATCGGGGCCCTGTTCGCCTACGCCATCTGGTTCCGCGGTGTGGCCCGGCTGCCCGCGCTGGCCGTCTCGTTCCTGAGCTTCGCCTCGCCCCTGGCGGCCACCCTGCTCGGCTACTTCGTCCTCGACCAGTCGCTCTCGCCGATCCAGATCGTCGGGGCCCTGACCGTGGTGGCGTCCGTGGTCCTGGCCCAGCCGCGCAAGGGCCGGCCCCGGCCCGAGCCGGAGCCGGATGCGGCCGCGAAGACCCGGCGGGAATCCGTCCAGGCGTAAGCCGCGGAGACCCGCCCCGGACTCCCCGCCCGTTCCCGCCCCCGAGGCGGGCGGGGAGCGGTGGTGGCACACCGCGGCCTCCCCCGTCCGCGGTGTGCCACCAACCCCCCTGCACGAACGACTCGTGAGAGGACCGCAGCCGTGCCCCACGTCCACATCAGGCACTACCCCAGGGAATTCACGGCCGAGCAGCTCCGTGCGGTCGACGAGGCGGTCACCGCCGCCGTGACGAAGGCCTTCGCCACCGGCGAGGACACCGTCTCGATCTCCCTGGAGCCGATCAGGCCGGAGGACTGGGAGGAGCAGGTCCTCTCCGAGATCGCGGCCCGCCGCGAGCTGCTGGTCAAGCGGCCCGGCTACTGGAACGAGAGTTGAGAGAGACCCGATGAGCGCAAGCAGCGGCATCCCCGTCGTCTACACCGAGGAGGTCCGTGAGGCCCTCCACGAAGGCAAGGCCGTCGTCGCCCTGGAGAGCAACGTCATCACCCACGGCCTGCCCTACCCGGACAACGCGGCCACCGCCCGCAAGGTGGAGGACGCGGTACGGGCCGGCGGCGCCGTCCCGGCGACGATCTGCATCGAGGCCGGCGAGATCCGCGTGGGCATGTCGGACGCCGACATCGAGCGGTTCGCCTCCCTGCCGGGCATCCCCAAGGTGTCCAGCCGGGACCTGCCGGTCATCCTGGCGCAGGGCGGCCTCGGCGCCACCACCGTCGCCTCCTCCGTCGTCGCCGCCGAGCTCGCGGGGATCCCCTTCTTCTCCTCCGCCGGCATCGGGGGCGTGCACCGGGGCGCCCAGGACACCTGGGACGTCTCCTCCGACCTGATCCAGTTCACCCGCTCCAAGGTCGCGGTGGTCTGCGCGGGCGCCAAGATGATCCTCGACCTCGGGCTGACCCTGGAGTACCTGGAGACGCAGTGCGTCCCCGTCGTCGCCTACCGCTCGGACGACTTCCCCGCGTTCTACTGCCGTACGAGCGGCCACAAGGCGCCCCACCGCCTGGACGACGAGCGGGTCATCGCCCGCGCCATCGAGGCCCACTGGGCGCTCGGCAACAACAGCTCCTTCCTGATCACCACCCCGGTGCGGGAGGAGGACGCCATCGACTCCGCCGAGGTGGACACGGCCATCCGGGCCGCGGTCGCCGAGGCGGCCCGCGACGGGGTCTCCGGCCAGGCCATCACCAAGTACCTGATGCGCGCCGTCGACGCCGCCACCGACGGCCGCTCGGCCAAGGCCAACATGGCCGTCCTCGCCTCCTGCGCCGAGGCGGCGGGCCGGCTGGCCGTCGCGCACTCCGCGCACCTCGCCGGGATCGGCGCCGCGTGAGCGGCACCGGCCGGATGCTGCTCTTCTCGGGACGGGCGCATCCCGGGCTGGCCGAGGCCATCGCGACGGAACTGGGCACCGAGCTGGTCCCGACGAAGGCGATCGACTTCGCCAACGGCGAGATCTACATCCGCTACCACGCCTCCGTGCGCGGCGCGGACTGCTTCGTCGTCCAGAGCCACACGGCCCCCATCAATAAGTCGATCATGGAACAGCTCATCATGGTCGACGCGCTGAAGAGGGCCTCCGCGCGCAGCGTGACCGTGATCCTGCCCTTCTACGGTTACGCGCGCCAGGACCGCAAGCACAGCGGCCGGGAACCCATCTCGGCCCGCCTGGTGGCGGACCTGCTCAAGACCGCGGGTGCGGACCGGATCCTGACGGTCGACCTGCACGCCGACCAGATCCAGGGCTTCTTCGACGGCCCGGTGGACCACCTCTCCGCCATGCCGGTCCTCGCGGACCACATCGGCTCCGAGGTGGACCGCGAGGCGCTGACCGTGGTCTCGCCCGACGCCGGCCGCGTGCGCGTGGCCGACGGCTGGTGCGACCGCCTCGGCGCTCCGCTGGCCATCGTCCACAAGCGGCGCGACAAGGAGGTGGCCCACCAGGTCACCGCGCACGAGGTGGTCGGCGAGGTCCGCGACCGCGTCTGCGTCCTGGTCGACGACATGATCGACACCGGCGGCACGATCTGTGCCGCCGCCGACGCCCTCTTCGCACAGGGGGCGCGGGACGTCATCGTGGCGGCCACGCACGGGGTGCTTTCCGGCCCCGCGGCGGACCGCCTGAAGAACTCGCGGGTCAGCGAGTTCGTCTTCACGGACACCCTGCCGGTGCCCGGGGGGCTCGGACTGGACAAGATCACCGTCCTGTCCGTCGCACCCCTCATCGCCGGCGCCACGCGCGCGGTGTTCGAGAACGGATCAGTAACCCGGCTCCTGCAGAGCCGGTGATCGCCCGGACGGATACGGGCCCGACGGGGGCCCGTCCGTCCGAAGGGGGAGGCGGCCGCACGCACCGAGCCGCTCCACAACGGAACGTCATAAGGAAGCGGGAAATGACTCTTCAGGAGACCAGCGTGCTTGAGCCCACTCTGCAGGGGACCACGACGTTGCCCGGACTGCTCGCGGAGCGAGTGGCCGAGCACCCCGAGGCGATCGCGGTCGCCTACCGGGACGACAAGCTCACCTTCCGGGAGCTCGCGTCCAGAAGCGCGGCCCTGGCCGACTACCTGGAGCACCTCGGCGTCTCGGCGGACGACTGCGTCGGCCTCTTCGTCGAGCCGTCCATCGACCTGATGGTCGGCGCCTGGGGCATCCTGAACGCCGGGGCCGCCTACCTGCCGCTGTCCCCGGAGTACCCCGAGGACCGGCTCCGCTACATGATCGAGAACAGCCAGGCGAAGATCATCCTGGCGCAGCAGCGCCTGGTGGCCCGCCTGCGCGACCTCGCCCCGCAGGACGTCACCATCGTGACCCTGCGCGAGTCCGAGGCCTTCGTCCGCCCCGAGGGCCAGGACGGCGCCCCCCGCGCCGGCGCCCGCCCGGACACCCTCGCGTACGTCATCTACACCTCCGGCAGCACGGGCAAGCCGAAGGGTGTGATGATCGAGCACCGCAGCATCGTCAACCAGCTCCGCTGGCTGCGCGAGACCTATGCGATCGACCGCAGCAAGGTCATCCTGCAGAAGACCCCGATGAGCTTCGACGCCGCCCAGTGGGAGATCCTCTCCCCGGCCAACGGCGCGACCGTCGTCATGGGCGCCCCCGGCGTCTACGCCGACCCCGAGGGCCTCATCGAGACGATCGTCAAGCACAACGTGACCACCCTCCAGTGCGTCCCGACCCTGCTCCAGGGCCTGCTCGACACCGAGAAGTTCCCCGAGTGCGTCTCCCTCCAGCAGATCTTCAGCGGTGGCGAGGCCCTCTCCCGCCTGCTGGCGATCCAGACCACGCAGGAGATGCCCGGCCGCGCCCTCATCAACGTCTACGGGCCGACCGAGACGACGATCAACTCGTCCTCGTTCCCCGTGGACCCCGCCGACCTGGACGAGGGCCCGCAGTCCATCTCCATCGGCGCCCCGGTGCACGGCACCACGTACCACATCCTCGACAAGGAGACCCTCAAGCCGGTCGGCGTCGGGGAGATCGGCGAGCTGTACATCGGCGGCGTCCAGCTGGCCCGCGGCTACCTGCACCGCGACGACCTGACCGCCGAGCGCTTCCTGGAGATCCGGCTGGAGGAGGGCGCCGACCCCGTCCGCCTGTACAAGACGGGCGACCTCGGCCAGTGGAACGCCGACGGCACCGTGCAGTTCGCCGGCCGCGCCGACAACCAGGTCAAGCTGCGCGGCTACCGCGTCGAGCTGGACGAGATATCCCTGGCGATCGAGAACCACGACTGGGTCCGCAACGCCGCCGTCATCGTCAAGAACGACGGTCGCACCGGCTTCCAGAACCTGATCGCCTGCATCGAGCTCAGCGAGAAGGAAGCCGCCCTGATGGACCAGGGCAACCACGGCTCCCACCACGCCTCGAAGAAGAGCAAGCTCCAGGTCAAGGCGCAGCTGTCCAACCCGGGCCTGCGCGACGACGCCGAGCTGGCCGCCCGCCAGGCGTTCGACCTGGAGGGCGCCGAGCCCACCCCCGAGCAGCGCGCCCGGGTCTTCGCCCGCAAGACGTACCGCTTCTACGAGGGCGGCGCCGTCA
Organism: Streptomyces sp. NPDC032091; assembly: GCF_055580265.1. Classification (NCBI taxonomy): domain Bacteria; kingdom Bacillati; phylum Actinomycetota; class Actinomycetes; order Kitasatosporales; family Streptomycetaceae; genus Streptomyces; species Streptomyces sp. NPDC032091. Next base: position 52,700 of record NZ_JBVILR010000036.1, read on the forward strand.
CCCAGGCCGACCTGCTCGGCCTGCTCGGCGCCAAGGTCACCGCCGGCTACTCGCGCAAGGCGGCCGACCTGGCCCCCGCCGAGCTCGGCCAGATCCTGCGCTGGTTCGGCCAGTACATCAGCGAGGAGCGCCTCCTGCCCAAGTACGGTTACGCCTCCCCGGGCGCGCTGTACGCGACGCAGATGTACTTCGAGCTGGAGGGCGTCGGCGGTCTGAAGCCGGGCTACTACTACTACCAGCCGGTCCGCCACCAGCTCGTCCTCATCAGCGAGCGCGAGGCCACCGGCAAGGCCACGGCGCAGATCCACTTCATCGGCAAGAAGAGCGGCATCGAGCCGGTCTACAAGAACAACATCCTCGAAGTCCTGGAGATCGAGACCGGCCACATGGTCGGCCTCTTCGAGCAGGTCCTGCCGGCCTACGGCCTGGACATCCACGACCGCGCCTACGAGCCGGCCGTCAAGGACCTCCTCGACGTCGCCGACGAGGACTACTACCTGGGCACCTTCGAGCTGGTCCCGCACGCGGGCCCGCGCGAGGACCACGCCGAGGTCTACGTCCAGACGCACGGCAGCAAGGTCGCCGGCCTGCCCGAGGGCCAGTACCGCTACGAGAACGGCGAGCTGACCCGCTTCTCGGACGACATCGTCCTCAAGAAGCACGTCATCGCCATCAACCAGTCGGTGTACCGGGCCGCCAGCTTCGGCATCAGCGTCTACAGCCGCGCCGAGGAGGAGTGGCTGAAGTACATCACCCTCGGCAAGAAGCTCCAGCACCTGATGATGAACGGGCTGAACCTGGGCTTCATGTCCTCCGGCTACAGCTCCAAGACGGGCAACCCGCTGCCGGCCTCGCGCCGCATGGACGCCGTCCTCGCCCAGAACGGCGTGGACAGCGGCCCGATGTACTTCTTCGTCGGCGGCCGCGTCAGCGACGAGCAGATCGAGCACGAGGGCATGCGCGAGGACAGCGTCCACATGCGCGGTCCGGCCGAGCTCATCCGCGACGACCTCGTCAGCTTCCTGCCCGACTACATGATCCCCAACCGGGTCGTGGTCTTCGAGCGGCTGCCGCTGTCCGCCAACGGCAAGATCGACGTCAAGGCGCTCGCCGTCTCCGACCAGGTCAACGCCGAGCTCGTGGAGCGCCCCTTCGTCGCCCCGCGCACGGAGACCGAGAAGGAGATCGCGGCCGTCTGGGAGAAGTCCCTGCGCCGTGAGAACGCCTCCGTCCAGGACGACTTCTTCGAGTCGGGCGGCAACTCGCTGATCGCCGTCGGCCTCGTCCGCGAGCTCAACTCCCGCCTGGGCGTCTCCCTGCCGCTGCAGAGCGTCCTGGAGTCCCCGACCATCGAGAAGCTGGCCCGCCGCCTGGAGCGCGAGGTCGCCCAGGAGTCCTCGCGCCTGGTGCGCCTGCACGCGGAGACCGGCAAGGCCAAGCCCGTGATCTGCTGGCCGGGCCTGGGCGGCTACCCGATGAACCTGCGCGCCCTGGCCGGCGAGATCGGCCTCGGCCGCTCGTTCTACGGAGTCCAGTCCCACGGCATCAACGAGGGCGAGACCCCGTACGAGACGATCACCGAGATGGCCAAGAAGGACATCGAGGCCATCAAGGAGCTCCAGCCGACCGGCCCCTACACCCTGTGGGGCTACTCCTTCGGCGCCCGCGTGGCCTTCGAGACCGCCTATCAGCTGGAGCAGGCGGGCGAGAAGGTGGACAACCTCTTCCTGATCGCGCCGGGCTCCCCGAAGGTGCGCGCCGAGAACGGCAAGGTGTGGGGCCGCGAGGCGTCCTTCGCCAACCGCGGCTACACCACGATCCTCTTCTCCGTCTTCACCGGCACCATTTCCGGTCCGGACCTGGAGCGGTGCCTGGAGACCGTGACGGACGAGGCGTCCTTCGCCGAGTTCATCAGCGAGCTCAAGGGGATCGACATCGACCTCGCCCGCCGGATCATCTCGGTCGTGGGCCAGACCTACGAATTCGAGTACTCCTTCCACGAGCTGGCCGAGCGCACCCTCCAGGCGCCGATCAGCATCTTCAAGGCCGTGGGCGACGACTACTCCTTCCTGGAGAACAGCAGCGGCTACTCGGCCGAGGCGCCGACGGTCATCGAGCTCGTCGCCGACCACTACAGCCTGCTGCGCGAGGACGTCGGCGAGCTGGTGAAGCACATCCGCTACCTGCTCGGCGAGTGAGCGCCTAGGGGAAAGCGGTCCGAATGAAGACGGCCGCCCCGCCGGATTTCCCCGGCGGGGCGGCCGTCTTTTCGTGTTTCCCGAGACGGGGAGAACCGGCCAGTAGGCGGCTCAATTCTGACGCAAATTCACCGCGTTCTGACATGCGCCCTGTTGACGCGTGCATTACCGGCGCAAGACACTTCTGGTAATTCCACCCGTCCCGTTTTCCGTGGTTTTCGCTGATGAGGAGTCATCTTCCATGCGCTTCAATCTCATCGGCCCCTTCGAGATCGTCACCGACGACGGCAGGACCTATCAGCCCGGGACCCCCAAGGTCTGCCAGACGCTCGCGCTGCTGCTCACCCGGCCCGGCGAGATCGTCACGGCCGAGGCCCTCATCCGGGAGCTGTGGGGCGAGAACCCCCCGCGCAGCGCCGTCACGACGCTCCAGACGTACGTCTACCACGCCCGCCGGATGTTCGCGCAGGAGCGGCTGGCGCCCGCCGGCCGCTGCCTGATCGCCACCACCGCCGCCGGCTACGTGATGAACGTCGAGGACTCCGAGGTCGACGTACGCGTCTTCGAGCGCCTCGTCACCCGGGCCCGCTGGGAACTGGCCGAGGAGGAACCCCACAGGGCCCTGCGCACGGTCGGCCGGGCGCTCGACCTGTGGCGCGGCCCCGCCCTGTCGAACTTCCCGGCCGGGGACGTGCTCGCCGGGCACGTCGTGCACCTGGAGGAGCTGCGGATCCGGGCCTTCGAGACCCGCATCGAGGCGCAGGAGGCGCTGGGCCGCCACCGCGAGTCCATACCGGAGCTGCGCAAGCTGATCAGCGACTACCCGCTCAACGAGTGGTTCCACAGCCGGCTCATCGGCGCGCTCGGCGCCGCGGGACGGCGGGCGGAGGCCCTCCAGGCCTACCAGAAGGTGCGCCTGCTGCTCGCCGAGGAACTGGGCCTGGAGCCCTCGGCGGAACTCAAGCGCCTCCACGGCGGCCTGCTGGGCCCGACGCGCGGTGACCGGTTCGCGGGGAGCACGGCCGTCTGACCCGGCCGATCGGAGCCACCACGAGGGCCCGTCCTACTTCCCGGGGCGTCCGAGCTGGTGGACACGGACGTCGTCCCACGCCGGTGCGATCGGGGCGCCGAGCGGGATGCGGGCGCGGACGGGCAGGTCATGGGCGTTATCACCTGACGCGGGCCGTGCCGTGTCACGCCGCGTTCGAGTGGGGCTCCAGGGAGGTCGGAGACGGTCGCCATTCCGGCCGTGCACAGGGTCGTACACAGGAGGAAGCCGCATGTCCCGTCGTCTGTTCACCTCGGAGTCCGTGACCGAGGGCCACCCCGACAAGATCGCCGATCAGATCAGCGACACCGTCCTCGACGCGCTGCTGCGCCAGGACCCGGCCTCGCGCGTGGCCGTGGAGACGCTGATCACCACGGGTCTGGTGCATATCGCGGGCGAGGTGACGACGAAGGCGTACGCCCCGATCGCCCAGCTCGTCCGCGAGAAGATCCTGGAGATCGGCTACGACTCCTCGAAGAAGGGCTTCGACGGCGCCTCGTGCGGGGTGTCGGTGTCCATCGGGGCGCAGTCGCCGGACATCGCGCAGGGTGTCGACACCGCGTACGAGTCGCGGGTGGAGGGCGACGAGGACGAGCTCGACCGGCAGGGAGCGGGTGACCAGGGCCTGATGTTCGGGTACGCCTGCGACGAGACGCCGGAGCTGATGCCGCTGCCGATCCATCTCGCGCACCGGCTCTCCCGCCGCCTGACCCAGGTCCGCAAGGACGGGACCGTCCCGTACCTGCGCCCGGACGGCAAGACCCAGGTCACCATCGAGTACGACGGGGACAAGCCGGTCCGGCTCGACACGGTGGTGGTCTCCACCCAGCACGCCGCCGAGATCGACCTGGAGACCCTCCTCGCCCCGGCCGTCCGCGAGCACGTGGTCGAGCACGTCCTGAAGCGGCTGGGGGAGGACGGCATCAAGCTGGACACCGAGGGCTACCGGCTGCTGGTCAATCCGACGGGGCGTTTCGAGGTCGGCGGCCCGATGGGTGACGCCGGTCTGACCGGCCGCAAGATCATCATCGATACGTACGGCGGTATGGCCCGTCACGGTGGCGGCGCCTTCTCCGGCAAGGACCCGTCGAAGGTCGACCGCTCGGCCGCGTACGCGATGCGCTGGGTCGCGAAGAACGTCGTCGCCGCCGGCCTCGCGGCCCGCTGCGAGGTGCAGGTCGCGTACGCGATCGGCAAGGCCGAGCCCGTCGGCCTGTTCGTCGAGACCTTCGGCACCGGCACCCTGCCCGACGAGCGCATCCAGGAAGCCGTCTCCACCGTCTTCGACCTCCGCCCCGCCGCCATCATCCGCGACCTGGACCTGCTGCGGCCGATCTACGCCCAGACCGCCGCCTACGGCCACTTCGGCCGCGAACTCCCCGACTTCACCTGGGAGCGCACCGACCGCGTCGACGCCCTCCGCACCGCCGCCGGCATCTGACACCGGTCCTAGAGGCGTGTCGCGGTGCGGACGAGGGCGGCGACGGCTCGGGATCTGCTGTGCGGTGGCCAGGCGATGACGGTCGTGACAGCTGGTGCATCGGGCACCGGCACCGCCGCGTGGCCGTCGCGCAGGTGGGTCCGGAGGGACTCGGGCATGAGCGCGCAGGCCCGGCCCAGCGCGATCAGCTGCAACAGCTGGGTGTGGTCGCGCACCTGGGGGCCGGGGCCGTCCGGATGGCTCCCGTCCCGTCGGGGCCAGCGTGGCAGGGGCAGGTCCGTCAGGGCGGTGACCTCGGCCATCGACATCTGGGGCCGGTGGGCCGAGGGGTGCCCCGCGGGCAGGACCACGACCTGCCGTTCGGTGTACAGGTCCTCGGTGTCGAGTCCGGCCGTCGTGTCGAAGGGCCGGTGGAGCAGGGCGACGTCGGCTCGCCCGTCGCGCAGCATCCCTTCCTGCTCGCCGGGTCCGCACAGCACCACCTCGACGGCGACCGCGCCGGGCTCGGCGGCGTAGGCGTCCAGCAGCTTCGACAACAGGTCGCCGGCCGCCCCGGCCTTCGTGGCCAGCACCACACCGGGCAGTCCGGCGGCCGCGCGGCGGGTGCGGCGCTCGGCGGCTTCGACCGCGTCGAGTGCGGCCCGGGCCTCCCGCAGGAGCACCGACCCCGCCTCGGTCAGGGCGACCGCGCGAGCGGTGCGGTGCAGCAGCACCACTCCGAGCCGCCGTTCGAGCTGCTGGATCGCCCGCGACAGCGGCGGTTGCGCCATGGCGAGCCGCTGCGCCGCCCGCCCGAAGTGCAATTCCTCCGCGACGGCGACGAAGTACCGTAGCTCCCGCGTCTCCACCGCGTCATCGTATCCGGCGCTCACCAGGGACGATACCCGTGCGGTATCGCCGCTCACCCGGTCGGTCTTGGACGTCCCACCCGGGTCCGCACCACGCTTGACGACATGAGTGCACAGACGATCGCGCTGGTGACCGGTGCGAACAAGGGAATCGGATACGAGATCGCGGCGGGCCTGGGCGCCCTCGGCTGGCGCGTCGGCGTGGGCGCGCGGGACCGGCGGCGCCGCGACACCGCGGTGGAGAAGCTGCGCGCGGCCGGCACCGACGCGTTCGGCGTTCCGCTCGACGTGACGGACGACGCGAGCGTGGCCGCCGCGGCCGAGCTGATCGCCGACCGCGCCGGAGGGCTCGACGTCCTGGTCAACAACGCCGCGATCACCGGCGGTATGCCGCAGACGCCCACCACGGTCGATCCCGCGACCGTACGGGACGTCGTGGAGACCAACGTGATCGGGGTCATCCGCGTCACGAACGCGATGCTGCCCCTGCTGCGCGGCTCGGCGTCGCCGCGGATCGTGAACATGTCCAGCAGCGTCGGCTCGCTCGTCCTGCAGACCACGCCCGGCGTCGACATGGGCCCGGTTCCCGTCGCGTACCTGGCGTCGAAGACCTTCCTCAACGCCGTCACCGTCCAGTACGCCAAGGAACTGGGCGGCACCGGCATCCTGGTCAACTCCGGCTGTCCCGGCTTCACCGCCACCGACCTCAACGGCTTCCAGGGCGTCCGCACGCCCCAGCAGGGCGCGGCGATCGCGATGCGCCTCGCGACCCTGCCCGACGACGGACCGACCGGCGGATTCTTCGACGACGGCGGAACGGTGCCCTGGTGACGGGCTCACCGGCGCCGCCGGACCTCAGCCGGCGTGCCGGGCCGGCGGGAAGTCCGTCGTCGGGGCCAGGGGGGCCCATTCCTCCCAGACGGACAGACGTTCGTGGAGGGCCGTCGGGGCGCGGTCGGCCGCGGTGGTGCCGAGGAGGACGCGCAGCGGGGGGTCCTCGGCCTCCAGGAGCTTCAGGAGGGCCGCCCCGGCCCGGCGGGGGTCGCCGGGCTGGAGGTGGGCGAAGGCGCCCGACAGGCCGTGCCGGCGCTGGGCCAGCACGGCGTCGTAGGCGGTCTTGGGCGTGGCCCGCACCAGGGAGCTCGCGCTCCAGTCGGTGCGGAACTCGCCGGCCTCGATCAGGGTGACCTTGATCCCGAAGCCGGCGACCTCCTGGGCCAGGGTCTCGCCCATCGCCTCCAGGGCCCATTTGCTGGCGCAGTACATGCCCAGGTTGGGGTAGGTGGTCACGCCCGCGATGCTGGACATCTGCAGGAGGTGGCCGGAGCCCTGGCGGCGCATCAGCGGGAGCACGGCCTGGGTGGTCCACAGGGCGCCGAGGAAGTTCACGTCGAACTGGTCGCGGACCTGCCGTTCGGTGACCTCCTCCACCGCGCCGGCCAGCCCGTACCCCGCGTTGTTCAGCAGGACGTCGATCCGCCCGGCCCGTTCCGCGGCCTCGGCCACGGTGGCGAACACCGCCGGACGGTCGGTGACGTCCAGGGTCATGGGGACCACCCGGTCGCCGAAGCGCTCGACGAGGCCGCCGAGCGCCTCGATACGGCGGGCCGTGGCGACCACGGTGTCCCCGGCCTCCAGGACGACCTCGGTGACGGCCCGTCCCAGGCCCCTGGAGGCACCGGTGACGAACCAGACCCGGGGCGCCCCCTCCGTCATCGACGGGCCCGCTGCTCGGCGAAGGCCTTGGCGTGGTTGAGGGTGGCGGTGCTGTTGGTGCCGAGTGCCGTGCGCACGTACGCCTTGGCGTCCTCGACGGTGGCCTCGGGGCCCAGGATCCGGGCGATGTTCGCGGTGTTGATCGTCACCGTGTGCTGGGAGGAGGCGGACACGCCGCCCTCGCCGTCCTCGGCGAAGGTCCAGTAGCCGGTGTGCAGGCTCATCAGCGCCGGCAGCGTCGTCTGCTTGTAGGCGATCCGCTCGTCCGGGAAGGTCACTCGGTAGGACTTGGTGGTGTGGACGGAGCCGTCCTTGGCCCGGGTGTCCATCTCCAGCTCCTGGAGGCCCGGGGTGTCCTCGGTCAGTCGGACGACCGCCACGTGCGGCAGCCGCTCGGGCCACCGGTCGGCCTCGTTGACGAAGTCGTAGACGTCCTTCGCGGAGCCCTCCACGCGGACCGTGTCCTCGAAGGAGAACGTCAGCTCCTCGGTGGCGTGGGCCTGCTCGACGTTCGTCTTCAGCGCGGCCAGCTCCGCGCGGGAGTTGCGGTCCACGGCCCGGTCGATCCACTCCAGCTTCGCCGGGTCGTCGTCCTCGGCCCGGTAGTCGTGCAGCAGCCGCACCCGGGACGCGCCCTCCGGGAGCGGCTCGATGATCCAGGTGCCGCCCATCGCGGCGACCGGGGGCGCCGGCACCTCCTGGCGGAAGGTGATGGTCAGCCGCTCCGGGTCCAGGGTGCGGCGGGAGGTCCAGTTCTTGGGCTCGCCGTTGGCGGTGGCCCAGATCCGGATGCGCTCCTCGTTGCCGCCCTGCGGGACGTGGTCCACGTAGATGGTCGGCGGGAAGATCCGCGGCCAGTTCCGGACCTCGGCGATCAACCGGTACACGGTCTCGGCCGGGGCCGACACCGTGATCTCGTGCTCCACTTCACGCAGGCCGGGCTGCGGCATGGTCGTGCTCCTCGGATTCGGGGTCGTACGCGCGTACGTACGTATGTGATCGGGCGGGGCGGGCTCAGAAGTTGCCGAGGCCGCCGCAGACGTTGAGGGCCTGCGAGGTGATGGAGGCCGCGGTGTCGGAGGCCAGGTAGCCCACCAGTCCGGCGACCTCCTGCGGGGTGGAGTAGCGGCCGAGGGGGATCTTGGCCTGGAACTTCTCCAGCACGGCCTCCTCGGAGGTCCCGTACGCGGCGGCGTAGCCCTGGCGGACCCGCTCGGCCATCGGGGTCTCCACGTAGCCGGGGCAGACGGCGTTGACGGTGATGCCCGTCGGGGCCAGCTCGTTGCCCAGCGCCTTGGTGAAGCCCACCACGCCGTGCTTGGACGCCGAGTAGGGGGCGCCCAGGACCACGCCCTGCTTGCCCGCGGTGGAGGCGATGTTGATGATCCGGCCGCGGTTCTTGGCGCGCATGCCGCCGGTGTTCAGGACCTCGCGGGTGACGCGGAAGACGCTGGTGAGGTTGGTTTCGATGACGTCGTACCAGAGCTCGTCGGCGATGTCGGCGGTGACGCCGCCGCCCGAGCGGCCGGCGTTGTTGACCACCACGTCGATGGTGCCGAACCGCGCCACGGCCGCCTCGACCCAGGCCTTGACGCCCTCGCCGCTGCGCACGTCCACGCTCGCGCCGTCGACCTCCAGGCCCTCGGCGGTGAGCTCCTTGACGGTACGGGCCACGTTGTCGGCGTCGCGGGCGCCGATGAACACCCGGTGGCCCTGCGCGGCCAGGGTGCGGGCCGCTTCCAGGCCGATGCCGCTGGTCGCTCCGGTGACGACGGCGACGCGCTGGGGCTGGTCCTGATCCTGGGCCTGGTCGGGCATGAGAACTCCTCGGTGAATCGACGGGTGGCGCACGCGGAGGATCCGTCATCGCGATGGAGGGGGGCTCGAAGGCCTCTCGTACGCCCCCGCGACCGGCGGGGACCACCGTTCCTCGACCGGTCGTCGAGCGGGGGTCGACAAGATCGGGGAGACACCCGCACGCGAGAGGCGACCATGATCAACTTGTTTCAGCCCCAGGTGGGGGCGGAGGAACTCGACGCGGTCGCCGGGGTGTTCCACGACCGCAGACTCGGCAGCGGACGGCGCACCAAGGCCTTCGAGACGGCCTTCGCCGAGCACCTGGGCCTGGAGGCCGGCCACGTCGTGTTCACCAGCTCCGGCACCACCGCCCTGCACCTGGCCGTCGAGACCCTCGACCTCCGGCCGGGCGACGAGGTCGTCCTGCCCTCCCTGGGCCTGCCGGCCACCGCCGAGGCCGTGGCCGCCCGCGGCGGCCGCCCCGTCTTCTGCGACGTCGACCGCCACACGTTGAACCCGAACCTGGAGGACGTCGAGGCCGCCCTCACCGACCGCACCCGCGCGGTCCTCTTCCTGCACTACGGCGGCCGCGCCGGCGACATCGTCCGCATCGCCGCCCGCTGCCGGGAGCTGGGCGTCATCCTGATGGAGGACGCCGCCTGCTCCGTCGCCTCCCGCGTCGACGGCCGGCTCGCCGGCACCTTCGGCGACCTCGCCGTGTGGAGCTTCGACCCGGGCCGGGTGCTGGTGACCGGCGACGGCGGCATGGTCTACGCGAAGGACCCCGAACGGGCCGCCCGCACCCGCCTCCTCGCCCGCCACGGCCTGGTCCGCGCCAGCGGCTTCGGCCGCGCCGTCCTGCCCGGCGAGCCGGACCTGCCCGAGTACGGGCGCGGGATCGCCGGCAACGACCTGACCGCCGCCATCGGCACCGTCCAGCTGCGCCGGCTGCCCGAGATGGTGGAGCGGCGCCGCGAGATCGCCGCCCGCTACGACCGGGAGCTCGCCGGGACCGAGGGGCTCCTGACGCCCCCGCCGCTGCCCGAGGGCCACGAGTCCACGGACTGCGTGTACTGGCTGCAGCTCGATCCCGCCGTCCGCGACGGGGTCGTCGCCGACCTGCTGGCCGAGGAGATCTACACGACCTCCCACCACGCCCCCCTGCACCGGTTCGGGGCCGACGCCGACGGGGAGCCCCCGGCGGCCCCGCTGCCCTCCTGCGACTGGGCGGTGGAGCGCACCGTACGCCTGCCCCTGCACCCCGGACTCAGCGACGGGGACGTGGCCACCGTCATCGACGCCCTGCGCCGCTCGGTGCGCTCCCGGCTCGCCGCCCGTACCGACGAAGGACTCACCGTGAAGGACACCCCATGAACCGACGCGTCGTCATCACCGGGATCGGCGTGGTCGCACCCGGGGGAGTGGGCACCAAGGCGTACTGGGCCCGGCTCACCTCCGGGCGGACGGCGACCCGCGCCATCAGCCTCTTCGACGCCTCCGGCTTCCGCTCGCGGATCGCCGCCGAGGCCGACTTCGATCCGCTCGCCCACGGCTTCACCCCCGAGGACGCCGCCCGCCTGGACCGGGCCGCACAGTTCGCGCTGGTCAGCGCCGACGAGGCGGTCCGCGACAGCGGGCTCGACACCGCGGCCCTGGACCCCACGCGCACCGGCGTCACCCTGGGCAGCGCGGTGGGCTGCACCACCGGCCTGGACAACGAGTACAACGCCGTCAGCGGGGGCGGCTCCACCTGGCAGGTGGACCACACCCTCGCGGTGCCCCACCTGTTCGACTACTTCGTGCCCAGCTCGATGGCGGCCGAGGTGGCCTGGCGGGTCGGCGCCCAGGGCCCGGTCTCCATGGTCTCCACCGGCTGCACCTCCGGCCTGGACTCCATCGGCCACGCCGCGGAACTGATCCGCGAGGGCAGCGCCGACGTGATGGTCACCGGTGCCACCGAGGCCCCGATCTCGCCGATCACCGTCGCCTGCTTCGACGCCATCAAGGCCACCTCGCCCGGCAACGACCACCCGGAGAGCGCCTCCCGGCCCTTCGACGCCACCCGCAACGGGTTCGTCCTCGGCGAGGGCTCGGCCATCCTGGTCCTGGAGGAGCTGGAGAGCGCCCGCCGGCGCGGCGCCCACGTCTACGCGGAGATCGCCGGGTTCGCCAGCCGGGGCAACGCCTACCACATGACCGGCCTGAAGGCCGAGGGCCGCGAGATGGCCGAGGCCATCACCGTCGCCCTCGACGAGGCCCGCCTGCCCGCCACCGCCGTCGACTACGTCAACGCCCACGGCTCCGGCACCAAGCAGAACGACCGGCACGAGACCGCCGCCTTCAAGCGCAGCCTTGGACAGCGCGCCTACGAGGTCCCCGTCAGCTCGATCAAGTCGATGATCGGGCACTCGCTGGGCGCGATCGGCTCCCTGGAGGTGGCCGCCAGCGCCCTGGCCATCGAGCACAACACGGTCCCGCCCACCGCGAACCTGCACCACCCCGACCCCGGCTGCGACCTGGACTACACCCCGCTGACCGCGCGCGAGCACCGCACGGACACCGTGCTCAGCGTCGGCAGCGGCTTCGGCGGCTTCCAGAGCGCCATGATCCTCACCCGCCCCCGCCTGGGAGCCGCCGCATGAGCACGCAGACCGAAGCCGCGCCGCCGATGTCCGCGGCGGCCGCCGCCGCCGACCCCGTCGTCACCGGCATCGGCGTCGCCGCCCCCAACGGGCTGGGTACCGAGGCCTGGTGGAGCGCGGTCCTGCGCGGCGAGAGCGGCATCCGCCCCGTCACCCGGTTCGACGCCGGGCAGTACCCCGCCAAGCTGGCCGGCGAGGTGCCCGGCTTCGACGCCGCCGAGCACCTGCCCGGCCGGCTGCTGCCGCAGACCGACCAGGTGACCCGGCTCGCCCTCACCGCCGCCGACCAGGCCCTGGCCGACGCCGGGGTGGACCCGGCCGAGCTGCCCGACTACGCGGCCGGCGTCATCACCGCCAGCTCGGCGGGCGGCTACGAGTTCGGCCAGCGCGAGCTCCAGGCCCTGTGGAGCAAGGGCGGCCAGTACGTCAGCGCGTACCAGTCCTTCGCCTGGTTCTACGCCGTCAACAGCGGCCAGATCTCCATCCGGAACGGGATGCGCGGCCCCAACAGCGTCCTCGTCAGCGAACAGGCCGGCGGGCTCGACGCGGTGGCCCAGGCCCGCCGCCAGCTCCGCAAGGGCGTCCGGCTCGTCGTCACCGGCGGCATGGACTCCTCCCTCTGCCCCTGGGGCTGGGCCGCCCACCTGGCCTCCGGCGAACTCAGCACCTCCGAGGACCCCGAGCGCGCCTACCTCCCCTTCTCCGAGGAGGCCGGCGGACACGTCGTCGGCGAGGGCGGGGCGCTGCTCGTCCTGGAGGACGCGGCGGCCGCCCGCGAGCGCGGCGCCCGCCCGTACGGGGAGGTCGCCGGGTACGCCGCCACCTTCGACCCGCCGCCCGGCTCCGGCGGCGCCCCCCGGCTGCGCGACGCCGCCGCGCTGGCGCTGCGCGAGGCGGGGCTGGCCCCCGCCGACGTCGACGTGGTCTTCGCGGACGCGGCCGGGCGGCGCGACGCCGACCGCGCCGAGGCCGCGGCCCTCACCGAGCTCTTCGGGGCGTACGGGGTGCCGGTGACCGCGCCCAAGACGATGACGGGCCGGCTCGCCGCCGGCGGTGCCTCCCTCGACCTCGCCGCGGCCCTGCTGTCGCTGCGCGACGGGGTGGTCCCGCCGACCGTCCACGCCGGCCCGCCCGCCGCGGACTGCCCCGTCGACCTGGTGACCGAGGTGCGCCGGCCCGGCCGGCTGCGCACGGCGCTGGTCCTGGCGCGGGGCCGCGGCGGCTTCAACGCGGCCATGGTGGTCCGGGCACGGTGACCGGCGGCGGGCGGATGGAGGAGGTGGCCGAGCACGTCTGGGCCCACCTCCAGCCCGACGGCGGCTGGTGCCTGAACAACGCGGGGCTGATCGCCCCGAGCGGCCGGCCCGTGCTGGTCGACACGGCCGCCACCGAGGCCCGGGCCCGGGCCCTGAAGGAGGCGGTCGCGCGGATCACCCCGAACGCGCCGCGCTTCCTGGTGAACACCCACTCGCACGGCGACCACACGTTCGGCAACCGGTTCTTCGCCGACCGGGCGCTGGTCGTCGCGCACGAGGCGGCGCGGGCCGAGATGGACCTGGCCGGACTGCACCTGACGGGCCTGTGGCCCGACGTCCCCTGGGGCGAGGTCCGGGTGGAGCTGCCCGGGCTGACCTTCCGCGACCGGCTCACCCTGTACCCGGGGGACTTCCCGGTGGAGCTGATCCACCCCGGCACCGCCCACACCGCCGGCGACACGGTGGTCTGGCTGCCGCGCCAGCGGGTGCTGTTCACGGGGGACGTCGTGATGTCCGGGGCCACGCCGTTCTGCCTGACCGGCTCGGTCTCCGGCTCGCTCGCCGCCGTCGAGGAGCTGCGCGCCCTCGGGCCGCGGACCGTCGTCGCCGGGCACGGGCCGGTCGGCGGGCCCGAACTGCTCGACGCCACCGCCGGCTACCTGCGCCGCGTCCAGCGGCTGGCCGCCGAGGGCCGCGCGGCGGGGCTGACCCCGCTGGAGGCGGCGCGGGAGGCCGACCTCGGCCCGTACGCGGGGCTCCTCGACGCCGAGCGGCTGGTGCCCAACCTGCACCGCGCCTACGCCGAGGCGGCGGGCGCGGCGCCGGGGCACCCGCTCGACGTGGAGACGATGTTCCGCGAGATGGTCGAGTACCACGGCGGACTGCCCGCCTGCGCCGCCTGAGGGCGGTGCGGACGGGCAGCCGGGGCCGTACGGAGGGGTGCGGCCAGTCGGTGCGGGTGCCGCTAGGCCGTCTCTTCCGGATCTTGCTCCCCCAGCTACCGCTGGGAGGTGCCCCCAGACCCGCGCCGCCCGGCACCGCACCTCGCCGCCTTGGCGG
>NZ_JBVILR010000037.1:0-66697 GCF_055580265.1 Streptomyces sp. NPDC032091
CGGACCACACCCCGCACAACAGCCACACCGAACCCGGCGGCAACCCCACCACCCCCGGCCACGGCGGCACCGACACCACCCCCACCACCGGCGGCGCCCACCACCCGGACACCCCGTCCACGGGCGGCGGCGGCCACGGCGGCGGAGGCATCCCGCACCAGGGCGGCGGCGGCATCCCCGACAACCTGGGCCACGGTCCCGGGCACGGCGGCGGCCCCGACCCGGCGGTGCCCGGTCACGGTGAGCGGCCCGAGCTGCCGCCCCACCGGGAGAACGCGCACCAGTACACGGACGCCGAGAAGCGCCAGATCATGGAGTACCAGGTCCACCGGGCGAACGACCCGACGGACCCCTACTTCAAGCAGTACTACAACAAGCTCGGCTACCGCCTGCGGGCCGACGTGCCCGACCACACCGGCCTGGTCCCGCCGCAGCTCGTGGAGACCGCCCCCGACGTCTGGGTGCCCAAGTCGGACATCCCGCCGCCGGTCCCGCCGGACTACCTCGGCAAGGCGACCTCGATCGACCACGCGCACCCCTCCGTCACCCAGGAGATGCGGGACTCCCTCGACCAGGCCGCGAAGGAACGTCACGACGCCATCGCCGCCGACAAGGGTCCGCACGACGCCTACGGCGAGGCCAAGAAGGCGCACAAGCTCCTCGGCACACCGGAAACCCAGGCGGCGCTCGACGCGGCAAGGGCGGAGCACGCACCGCTCCACGAGGCCCTTTCCAAGAAGAGCGAGGCGTACGGCGAGGCCATAGCCAGGCAGCACGCGATACCGAACGAGTTCCCCGGGGCCAAGGAAGAGAAGCTGCACGGCCCCGACAACGGGAACGACCAGTTCGACCAGGTGTACAAGCACGGCGACCGGTACGTCGTGGTCGAGGCGAAGAGCAACGTCACCACGGACCTGGGCGAACGCCGCATCGGCGGTAAGCGCGTATCCCAGGGAACCCGCGAGTACTTCGAGGACATCCTCAAGCAAATGAAGAAGCGCGGACGGGACATCGACAGCGAAAAGCGCCTGTACGAAGCCCTCAAGGAAGCGCTGGACGCGAATCCCCCGCGGATCGATTACGTCGTCGTCAAGGGAGCCGACAACACCGGAACTTATGCCGGATACACTCTTCGCCGTTTCGACCTCACCAAATGACAGGAGAAGCGATGACCGTCTTCGTGCCCGGCCATGCGGAGCCGCGGCCGAGCAGCGCGGCCTGGGTCGAGGGGCTCACCGAGGATCTGGTCGAGGACCTCGACGCGCTCTCCTCGTCGCCCCGCAGGCTCAGGTCGGCGTGGAAGGACGGCACCTTCAACGTCAACGCCCGGTTCGGGGTGGACCCGCAGGCCGCCGAGCTGGGCACCTGGGAGGCCGTGGTCACGGCGGCGCAGCTGGGATCCGCGCTGTTCCGCACGGCGGGGATGTCCGAGGGAACCACCGAGGTGCGCATCCACCACGCGGTGCGGACCCTGCCGGCGGCGGGTCCCTCGTGGGACGCGAACGCGGAGGCGTGGATCGAGGCGTTCTGGTTCGCGGTCATCACGCGCGACCAGCCGAGGATGACCGAGCTGTGCGAGCTCCCGATCGACGTCCTGCGTGCCTCGGGCGCCGACCACGACGACTACCTCTACCACTGGGTCGCCACCCTCCAGGCGTACTGGCTCAAGCGTCCCGAGCTGGTCCCGGAGTTGACGCTGACGTTCCAGCGGTCGCATCCGGACGTGGCGGTGATCGCGGGCCGGGAGTACATCCAGCAGGTCGCCTATCCGCCGATCAACCTCTTCTACAAGTTCCTCCAGAAGGACGAGGAGGGTTTCCACGCGGCCCTCCTCGAAGCACTCGAACTCCACAAGCGGTACTGGACCGCCACTCCCGAACGCGCCGACGACATCGACGGCCTCGTACCGATCGGCGTCCTCGCCGTCACCTGCCTCGCCTACGACGGCGGCATCCCGGTCGGCGTCGAATCCCCCTACCTGCCCGAGCACCTGCTGAAGCGCTCCTGGGTCGGCGAGTTCGAGGTCTGATGACCGCCGAGGACTACGACAGCCAGCTCCTGGAGTCCGTCGCGGTGCGGCGGCGCCGGCTGCGCGACGCCGTGCTGTTCGGGGCGCAGCGGGGCCGGCGGGTCGCCGACGAGCGGATCGGGAAGGCCGTCGCCGGGCTGGTCATCGCGGCCGTGCTGTGCGCCGGATGCGTCGGCTGGTCGTTCATCTCGCACCGGGTGATCGGCAAGGTCGGGACGCCAGGTCAGGTCAGAACTCGGTGATAGGTTCGAACGCGTGGTGAACATGGGGGCGGGAAGCGGGACGGCGCTGAGCCGGGTGACCCTGGTCGGTCAGCGGCGGCGGATGGACCTCGTCCTCCCTTCCCGGGAGCCCGTCGGGCGGCTGCTGCCCGACGTCATACGGATGCTGGACGACCGGGTGGCCGCGCAGCCGATGCTGCGGCATCTGGTCACGGCGGACGGGTCCGTGCTGGAGCACGGGGTCTCGCTGGAGGAAGCGGGCGTCGCCGACGGGGCCGTGCTGCGGCTCGTGCGGGTGCAGGACGTGCCGTCCGCGCCCGTGGTGCACGACGTCACCGACGAGGCCGCCGAGGACCTGGACGTACGGGCCTGGCGCTGGCGGCCGGCCGCGCGGCGGGTCACCGCCGGGGCCGGGCTGGTGCTGTGGGCGCTGGTGGCCGGATGGTTCGCCCGGGCCGCGTTCGCGCCGGGGGCCGTCGCCGGGGTGCTGCTGGCGGCCGCCGCCGTGTGCGGGGCCGTCGGGGCCGTCGCGGGCCGGATGAAGGCTTCCGGGCTCGCGGCCGCGCTGCTCGCGACCGCCGGTGCGGTCGGGGTGCTCGGGGCGTGGACCCTGGGCGACGCGCAGCACTGGCACGCGATGGGCCGGCTCGCCGCCGTGGCGGGCGCGCTGGCCGTGGCGCTCGCGCTGCTGGGGTGGTTCACGCCGCTCGGGCGGGGCGGGTTCGTCGGGGCCACCGCCGTGGCCGGACTGACCGCGATCTGGGAGGGCGTGGCCCTCGCCCAGGGGCACGCGGGCGCCCGGACCGGGGCCGTCCTCGCCGTGGTCTCCGTCGTCCTGCTCGGGCTGCTGCCGCGGCTCGCGCTGGCCGCGGCCGGGCTCACCGGGCTCGACGACCAGCGGGCGCGGGGTGCTTCGGTCAGCCGGTACAAGGTCGCCACCGCCCTCGGCGCCACCCACCGGGGCATGGTCCTGGCCACCCTCGCCACCGCCGTCTCGGCGGGCGCGGCCGGGGTGGTCGCGCTGAGGGAGCCGGACGTCTGGACGGTCTGCCTCGCCTCGGCGGTCGCCGTCGTGCTGGGGCTGCGCGCGCGGGCCTTCCCGCTGGTCGCGGAGGTGGTCGCGCTGCTGCTGGCCGGGGCCGCCGTGACCGTGGCCGCCCTGCTGGTGTGGGCCGGCCGGGCCGGTGCGGCCGGGCCGCTGGCGGTCCTGCTGGCGCTGGCCCTGGCGGCGCTCGGAGTGCTGGCCGTCCAGCCGCCCGAGCACGTACGGGTCCGGCTGCGCCGGTTCGGGGACGCCGCCGAGTCCTTCGGCGTCATCGTGCTGTTCCCGCTGCTCATCGGGGTGTTCGGCGTGTACGGGCGGCTGCTCGGCACCTTCGCGTAGGGGTTGCGACTCAGACATGTCAGACACGAACCGCCAGGACGACTGGCAGGCCGGGGTCCTCGGCGAACTGACCGGCACGCCCTCGGCCGCCACCCCGGCCCCCCGGGCGGGCGACGCCCCCTCCCAGGCACCCGGCGGGCAGCTCCCGCACGTCGGCCCGGACCAGGGCCGGTGGCCGGCCGACCTCGCCCGGGCCGCGGCCGCGCAGGGCCGGCCCGGGTACGCGCCGCCGCAGCAGGGCTACGCCCAGACCCCGCCCGCGCGGCGGGCCGCTCCCGAGACCGTGCCCGTGCGCGGGGCCGAGGTGCCCGGCGGGCGGCCCCGGCACGGCGACCCGCTGCTGCGGCGCACCCTGCGCACCCTGCGCGGGGCCCTCGGGGCCTCCGCCGCGAAGGCCGTCGCCGCCGAGACCGGGCTCGCCGCGCAGGTGCAGCAGCCCGTGACCACGGGGCGGCACATCGTCGTCACCAGCATCCGAGGCGGCTCCGGCAAGACCACCGTCACCGCCCTCCTCAGCCGCACCTACAACCACTTCCGCCACGACCCGGTGCTCACCCTGGAGGCCGACGCCGCCCTCGGCACGCTGCCCGTCCGGCTCGGCGTCGAGTCCCTGCGCTGGACCTGCGGCGACCTCGCCCAGATCGTCCGCCCCTCCATGCAGCTCACCGACATCACCGGCTACCTCGTCCCGCTCCAGGACGGCGGCTGGCTGCTGCCCGGCAGCCAGGGCCGGATCGGCGCCCAGGTCGACGTCGCCACCTACCGGACCGTCATGGTCGCGCTGCGCCGCTACTTCGGGGTCACCGTCGTCGACTGCGAGACCCTCCCCGGCGAGGTCGCCCGTACCGCCCTCGACACCGCGCACGCCCGCGTGCTCACCGCCCCCGCCACCGCCGAGGGCCTGGTCTCCACCCACGCCGTCCTCGACTGGCTCGCCTCCCTGCCCGTGCCCGTCCTGCCGCGCACGGTCGTCGTGCTCACCGTGCAGTCCCCGCACCCGGCCATCGACCTCGGCAAGGCCGCCGAGAAGCTGGCCGCGACCGGCGCCGGGGTGGTCGTCCTGCCCTACGACCGCCACCTCGCCTCCGGCGGCGCCGTCCGCACCGACCTGCTCGGCGAAGGCACCCGGGAGGCCGCCGTCCGGCTGGCCGCCGAGGTCCTCCAGCGGGCCGTGGCCCTCCCGGCGGCCGGCGGCGCCCGGTGACCCAGCAGCTCGTCCACCGCCCGGCCCGCGGCACCCTGCCCCCCGCCCCCGCCGAGCCCCGCACCGTCGAAGCGCCGCCGAACCTCCCCGAGGGGAAGATCGGCAGCCCGGCCACCGCCCTGCTGCCGATGGCCGGTGTCATGGGCTCGGTCGTGATGATGACCGTCATCCGCAACAGCCAGTTCGCCGCCGTAGGCGCGATCGTGCTGGTCTTCGCGCTGATCGGCGCCATCGCCCTGTTCTGGTCCCAGCGCGGCAAGGCCCAGCGCACCCGCCGCGCCCAGCGCGAGCGCTACCTGGAGTACCTGGAGGAGCAGCGCGAGGAGCTCGGCGCCCGGGAGAAGGCGCTGCGCGACGAGGCCCGCCGCCTCAACCCGCCGCCGGAGGCCCTCTACGACCTCGTACGGGACCCCGCCCGGCTGTGGGAACGCCGCCGCACCGACCCCGACTTCCTGCGCCCCCGCCTGGGCACCGGAGCGGTCGCCGTCCAGGAGATGGCCCTCGCCGCCGGCGCGGGGAACGTCCTCACCCCGCCCGACCGGTTCATGCTGAACGAGGCCGGCGCCCTCATGGCCCGCTTCGCCCGCGCCAGCGACTTCCCGCTGACCGTCCCCCTCGACCGGGCCGGGAACGTCAGCATCATCGGCGACCGCGAGGGCGTCCTCGGCGTCGCCCGCGCCCTCCTCGCGCACACCGCCGTCCTGCACGCCCCCGACGACGTGGCCATCGCCCTCGGCGTGCCCGGGGAGCGGCTCGACGACTGGGAGTGGGCCAAGTGGCTGCCCCACGTCCTCGACGCGCAGGAGCAGGACGGGCCCGTCGCCGCCCGCCGGATCGCCCCCAGCCTGCCCCAGCTCGCCGCCGGGGTCCTCGCCCCCGACCTGCGCCGCCGGGCCTCGTACGCGGCCGAGGTGCGCCGCGGCCTGTCCGACCGGGGTGCGCTGCGGCTCGCCGGCCGGCTGCTCGTCGTCAGCGACGAGTACGGGGAGAACGCCGTCGAACTGCCCCGCCCCGACACCGCGGTGGGCCTGGCCGACATGAACACCACCGTCCTGCACCTCCTCGCCGAACAGGTCCACGAACCCGACGAGGTGGCGATACGGATCACCGTCACCGGCTCCGGCGGCCCCGACGGCTGCCACGTCACCGTCCAGGACCTGCGCACCCCGCAGGCCCCCGCCGCCGAGGGCCTCACCGACGCCCTCGGCCCCGCCACCGCCGAGGGCCTGGCCCGGATGCTCGCCCCGCTGCGGCTGTCCGCCGAGTCCGTCGCCGAGGGCACCCCCGTCTCCGGACCGGTCGACTTCATGGGCCTGCTCGGCATCACCGACCCGGCCCGCCTCGACGTGGACCGGCTGTGGGCGCCCCGCGGCGAGCGCGACTTCCTGCGCGTCCCCATCGGCATCGACGACCGCCACGGCCCCGTCCTCCTCGACCTGAAGGAGTCCTCGCAGCTCGGCATGGGCCCCCACGGGCTGTGCGTCGGCGCGACCGGCTCCGGCAAGAGCGAGCTGCTGCGCACGCTCGTCCTCGCCCTGGTCACCACCCACGCCCCCGAGGACCTCGCCATGGTCCTCGTCGACTACAAGGGCGGCGCGACCTTCGCCCCCTTCGAGAAGCTCCCGCACGTCGCCGGCGTCATCACCAACCTGGAGAACCAGGCCGGGCTCGTCGAACGCGTCCACACCAGCCTCGCCGGCGAGGTCAAGCGCCGCCAGCAGGTCCTCAAGGACGCCGGGAACGTCGCCGACATCGGCCACTACGCCGTCCTGCGCGCCGAGAAGCCCGAACTGGAACCGCTGCCGCACCTGTTCGTCGTCATCGACGAGTTCGGCGAACTCCTCACCGCCAAACCCGACTTCATCGACCTGTTCCTGTCCATCGGCCGCATCGGCCGCTCCATCGGCGTGCACCTGCTGCTCTCCAGCCAGCGCATCGAGGGCGGCCAGCTCAAGGGCCTGGACACCTACCTCTCCTACCGGCTCGGCCTGCGCACCTTCTCCGCCGACGAGTCCCGCACCGTCCTCGACACCACCGACGCCTTCCTGCTGCCGCCGCTGCCCGGCTTCGGCTACCTCAAGGTGGACACCTCCACCTACACCCGCTTCAAGGCCGGCTACGTCTCCGGGCGCTACCGGGGCCCCGCCGCCGGGCCCGGCGCCGCCGAGGAGGGGCCCCTGGCCCTGGCCTACCCGACCTTCAACACCCTCCAGGACGAGACCGGCCCGGCCGAGCCCGCCGAGGAGAAGCCCACCGCCACCGCCCGCGAGACCGGGCCCACCGTGCTCTCCGTCATCGTCGACCAGCTCGCCGACGCGGCCCCGCCCGTCCGCCGCATCTGGCTGCCGCCGCTGCCCGACGCCGTCCCCCTCGACGTCGCCGCCGGACCCCTGTCCGTCACCGAACACGGGCTCCGGCTCGGCACCGGAGGCACCGGCCCCCTCGCCAAGCCGCGCCGCGCCCCGCTGCGGGTACCGCTCGGCGTCCTCGACGACCCGGCCCGGCAGTGGCGCGGCCCCTGGGAGCTCGACCTGACCGTCGCCGGCGGGCACACCGCCGTCACCGGCGGCCCCCAGTCCGGCAAGACCACCCTGCTGCGCACCCTCGCCCTCTCCCTGGCCCTCACCCACACCCCGCAGGAAGTGGCGGTGTACGGCCTGGACCTGGCCGGCGGCGGTCTCGCCGCCCTCGCCGGGCTCCCGCACGTCGGCGGCATCGCCGGCCGCGCCGACCGCGAGCGGGCCGCCCGCACCGTCGCCGAGGTCCGGGCCATGCTCGCCGTCCGCGAGCAGCTGTTCCGCGAGCACTCCATCGACTCCGTCGACCAGCTGCGGGCGATGCGCGCCAAGGGGCTGCTCCCCGAGCTCCGCTCCACCGACATCGTCCTGCTCGTCGACGGGTACGGGGCCCTGCGCGAGGAGTTCGACGCCCTCGACGACGCCGTCACCGACCTGCTCAAGCGCGGCGGCGGCTACGGCATCCACGTCGTCGCCGGCATGCTGCGCTGGAACGACGTCCGCATCGCCAACCAGTCCCTGTTCGGCGGCCGCGTCGAACTGCGCCTGGGCGACCCCTCCGACTCGGCCATCGACCGCAAGCTGTCCGAGACCATCTCCCCGGACACCCCGGGCCGGGTCCTCACCGACGGCAAGCTCTTCGCGCAGACCGCGCTGCCGCGCATCGACTCCCGGGAGGGCACCACCGACCTGGCCGCCGCCCTGGAGGAGGCCGCCGGCACCGTCGGCGCCACCTGGCACGGCGAACTCGCCTCGCCCGTCCGGGTCCTGCCCTCCCGGCTGCCCGCCGACCGGCTGCCCACCGCCGACGAGGAACCGCACCGCGTTCCCGTCGGCGTGGACCAGGACGTCCTCGCACCCGTCCTCCTCGATCTGTTCGGCCAGGACCAGCACCTGCTGATCCTCGGCGACAGCGAGTGCGGCAAGACCAACCTCCTCGCCCTCGTCGCCCGCCAGCTCATCGCCCGCTACGGCGAGGACGAGCTGGTCTTCGCCGTCTACGACCCCCGGCGCGGCCTGCGCGGCGTGGTCCCCGAGCCCTACCGGGGCGGCTACGCGCACAACGCGAAGATCGCCGCCGCGCTGTCGGCCGGGATCGCCAAGGAACTCGACAAGCGGCTCCCCGAGGACGGCATCGACCCCGACGCCGAACCCGGCGAGGGCCCCGGCTTCACCGGACCGCGCATCGTGGTCCTCGTCGACGACTACGACATCCTCACCACCGCCGGCCAGCAGCCGCTCCAGGCGTTCGTGCCCTACCTGCCGTCCGCCCAGGACATCGGGCTGCACTTCGTCATCGCCCGCCGCGTCGCCGGCTCCTCCCGCGCCCTCTACGAGCCGCTGCTGACCACCCTGCGCGAATCGGGCACCACCGCGCTCGTCATGAACGGCGAGCGCTCCGAGGGCCAGCTGTTCCCGCAGCTGTACGCGAGCGCCCAGCCGCCCGGCCGGGGCACGTTCGTCCGGCGCGGCCGTCCGCACCAGGTCGTCCAGACCGCCCTCGCCGCTCCCGCCGCCCCCGCCGACCCAGGAAGCGCCTGACACCGTGACCAAGGACGTCATCGCCCTCACCCCGAAGATGCCCGACGCCGCCGCCCTGCTGGTGGCCCTCGCGGCGGGCGGCGCCGACCTGGACGCCGCGAGCGCCGGCGACGGGGCCGTCGTCCAGCTGCTGGGTGCGGGCGGCCGGCCCCTGGTCTCGGTGGAGGCACCCGTGCTCGTCCAGGTGCCGGGGGAGGTGCAGCGGCTCCTCGGCACCCCGGCCGCCACCCCCGTCTGGTGGACGGAGACCCGCGCCTCCACCGCCGTGCCCGAGGCGGCGGACCTGGCCGGGGCCGTCGCCGGGCGGCTCGCCGAGGTCCTCGGCGGGGCCGTCTGGCCCGAGGGCGCCGGCCGGGTCACCACCGTGCCCGTCGGCTCCGAGGCCTCGGCGGCGCCCGCGCCCGTCGGAGCCCTGCCCACCGTCGACGTGGTCACCGAGTCCACCGCCGTCGTCCTCGCCGACCGGCCGGTGGTCCCGCTCACGGCCTGGCTGTCGGACGTCCTGCGCACCACCGCCGCCTTCGGCGCGGCCCTGCACATCGTCACCCCCGCCCACTGCCGGCTCAGCCTGCCGTTGCGCACCGTGCTCACCGGGGCCCCGAACCGGTGGGTGGTCCAGGACCCCTCCTGCGGCTACTACGACGGCCTCTCCGGCGCCGTACTCGCGTGGCAGGACGGCACCTTCGCCCCCGCCCGCGACGCCCACGGCCATGCGCGGCCCGCCGACGCGTTCCGGCGGCCCGCCGCCGGGGCCGGGGAGCGGCGGCTGACCGTACAGCTGCGCACGGAGCACCCCGCCGAGGCGGACACCCTGCTCGGCGGCGCGCTGGAGACCGCCTGGCACGTCCTCACCGGCGCCGGCCCCGCCGGCTGGGGCACCGCCGAGCCCGTCAACCTGCCCTGGTCCCCGCGCCAGTTCACCGACCTCGCGCGGAGCCGGATGCCCGAGCCCACCCTGGTCACCGCCGTCGGACACCCGGACCGGCCCGCGCTGGCCACCGTCCGCGTCACCCGCACGGCGACCGGGGTCGAGGAGGACGCCACCCTCTCCCTCGGCTACGGGCCGTCCGAGGAAGTGCCGCTCGCCGCACTGGAGGAGCTCGCGCAGGCCCTCGTCTCCGGGCACGGCCTGGTCAGCATGCTGGTCTCGCTGGGTCCCGGGCGGCGCGACCTGAGCCTGGCCCCCCGCTTCGCGGCCCCCGCCGTACCGGTGTCCTTCACCCTTGGCGCCCCCGGCGTCACCGAGGTCACCCTGACGCAGGCCCGCCGGCCCCCGCTGGCGCTGAAGCCCGTCCAGGTGGGCCCGGAGCGCCGGCCCGGCCTGCACTACCCGCTGGGCGACGGCGTCGACCCGGCCGCGTGGGAGACCCTCTCCACCCTGCTGACGCACCTGCGCACGGCCGTGCCCCCGCTGCCGTAGGCCGGACGGGTCAACTCTGCGATAAACCAACGAATCCGACGGTTGCTCCGGGTAGGGCCGGACGGGACGGACCCTCGATCCGGTCCGCCCCCGCAACCGAAGGACAGCACCGATGCACCTCTCCCGCACGGCCCGCCTCGCCGCCCCCGCCCTGGCCGCGCTCGCCCTCACCACGGCCCTCGCCGCACCGGCCTCCGCCGCCCCCGCGATCGTCTCGCGCGACAACAACCAGGTGGTCTTCACCGCGCAGCCCGGGGAGACGAACACCGTCACCTTCAGCACGCCCGGCGGCTGGCTCCAAGTCGTGGACACCACCAGCAGGATGGTCCCCGGCTCGGGCTGCTCCCGGTTCAACGACGACCCGCACATCATCCGCTGCGGCCACTCGGCGGCCGTGACCCGCCTCCAGGCCTCCCTGGGCGACCGGGACGACGTGGTCCGCAACGAGACGTCCATCCCGAGCGACCTCACCGGCGGGTCGGGCGACGACGTCCTCATCGGCGGCAGCGGCCCCGACCGGCTCATCGACTCCGACGGCCGGAACGCCGCACCCGGCTCCGACACCTTCGAGGGGCGGGGCGGCAACGACACGATCGTCAGCCGCAACGGCGGCTACGACCGGATCGACTGCGGGGAGAGCCTCGCCGACCTCGACATCCTCCTGGCCGACGCGGCCACCCTGGACCACCTCGTCCCGCACACCTGCGAGTACGTCCAGCGCGGCTGAGGCCGTGCCGCCCCGCCGGGCTACAGCTGCGGGCCGCCCCCGGCCCGCACCAGCCCCGTCTCGTACGCGAGCACCACCACCTGCACCCGGTCGCGCAGCCCCAGCTTCGTCAGGATCCGGCCGACGTGCGTCTTGACCGTCGCCTCCGACAGCACCAGCCGCCCCGCGATCTCCCCGTTCGACAGGCCCTGCGCCACCAGCAGCATGACCTCCCGCTCCCGCTCGGTCAGCCGCTCGATCTCCTTGTTCTCCGGCTCCTGCGCGGTCGTCGGCAGCATCGGCGCGAACCGGTCCAGCAGCCGTCGCGTCGTCGACGGGGCCACCACCGCGTCCCCGCTGTGCACCGACCGGATCGCCGCCAGCAGCTCCGCCGGGGGGACGTCCTTCAGCATGAAGCCGCTCGCGCCCGCCTTCAGCCCCGAGAAGGCGTACTCGTCCAGGTCGAAGGTGGTCAGGATGATGACCTTCGGGTGCTCCGCCGGCTCACAGATCCGCCGGGTCGCCTCCACCCCGTCCAACCGGGGCATGCGCACGTCCATCAGCACCACGTCCACCTTCGTGGCCCGCAGCACCTCCAGCGCCTCCAGGCCGTCCCCGGCCTCCGCGACGACCTCCATGTCCGGCTGGGCGGCGAGCACCATCCGGAAGCCCGTGCGCAGCAGCACCTGATCGTCGACCAGCATCACTCGGATGGACATCAATTGCCTTTCTTGAGCGGGAGCAGCGCACTGATCCGGAAGCCGCCGCCGGGACGCGGGCCCGCGTCCAGGGTGCCTCCGACCATACCGATGCGTTCCCGCATGCCGATCAGACCGTGGCCGGCGCCGTCCGCGCCGCCGTCCTCGTACAACTCGTGTGCGGCGCCCCGACCGTCGTCCTCGACGAGCAGGCCCAGCCCGTCGTCGAAGTAGACCAGCCGTACGCTCGCCCTCGCGTCCGGGCCGCCGTGCTTGCGCGTGTTCGTCAGCGCCTCCTGCACGATCCGGTACGCGGTCAACTCCACCCCGCTGGGCAGTCTGCGGGGGGCGCCCTCCACCTCGAAGTCCACCGTCAGCCCGGCCGCCCGCACCTGCTCGACCAGCACCTCGATCTGCTCGACGTCCGGCTGCGGCACGTAGTCCTCGGACTCCTGGGGCTCGCCCGTGCGCAGCACGCCCAGCAGCCGGCGCATCTCCGCGAGGGCTTGGCGGCCCGTCCCGGAGATGGTCTGGAGGGCCTCCTTGGCCTGCTCGGGCGCCACGTCCATGACGTACGCCGCCCCGTCGGCCTGGACCACCATCACCGACACGTTGTGCGCGACGACGTCGTGCAGCTCGCGTGCGATCCGGGCCCGCTCGGCGGCCACCGCCACCTTGGCCTGTGCCTCGCGCTCCTTCTCCAGCCGCTGGTTGCGCTCCACGAGCTGGGCGTAATAGGCGCGGCGGGTGCGCAGCGAGTCGCCCATCACCCAGGCCAGGGCGAAGGGCACCACCATGAAGACGACGAACAGGACCTCCTGCGGGGCGCTCGCGCTCTTGTCGACGCCGAAGCGCAGGGAGTAGAGCGGGGAGGCCAGCAGCCCGGAGACCAGCGCGGCGCGCGAGACCCAGCGCGGGACGTCGCCGGAGGCCGCGACGGTGAAGAGGATCACCAGCATGGCGATGTCGCAGAACTGCGCCTGCGATCCGATCACCAGCTGGTAGAGGCCCGCTCCCACGGTCAGCCAGAACATCTGCTGCGTCCACTTGCGGCGCAGCGCGATGACGGCGGTCAGCGCGGCCACGACGGGCACGGTCGCCACCCGCAGCAGCGTGCTCGCCCCGCCGAGGTCGGCGACGTTCAGCATCGAGAACCCGAAGAAGAGGACAGCCCAGAAGCCGTCGACGCCCGTCGGGTGTCTGCGGATGAAGTCGTAGAGGCGCTGCACGTAACCCAGAGTAGGGAAAGGCGATAGGTGCTGGAGTCAACCACAGGTGCGATCCCTGTGACGGGGGAGTACTCCCCAAGGTGGAGGGTGACCTTAACCTGAGCGGGATGAACGCTCAGGGTGGTGTCGGGGAGCCGGTCCGTTGGCGGGCGGCGATGGAGGCCGCGCTCTACGGGCCCGGCGGTTTCTACGTACGGTCCGGGGGTCCCGGGCCCGCCGGTCACTTCCGCACCTCCGTGCACGCCTCGCCGCTGTACGCGGGGGCGGTGGCCCGCCTGCTGGCCTCGGTGGACGCGCGGCTCGGGCATCCGGAGCGGCTGGACCTGGTGGACGTGGGCGCCGGGCGGGGCGAACTGCTGGCCGGCGTCCTCGCCGCCCTGCCGGCGGCGACGGCGGAGCGGGTCGTCCCGTACGCCGTCGAGCGCGCGGCCGCCCCCGAGGGGCTGGACCCCCGGATCCGCTGGGTGGACGCCCCGCCCGCGGGGACGACGGGCCTGCTGTTCGCGAACGAGTGGCTGGACAACGTCCCGCTGGAGATCGCCGAGGACGGCCGGTACGTCCTGGTCGCCCCCGACGGTACGGAGACCCCGGGCGGCCCGCTGGAGGACGCCGACCGGGCCTGGCTGGAGCGGTGGTGGCCCGGCGGGGAGCGGGAGGGACGGGCGGAGATCGGCCGGGCCCGCGACGAGGCCTGGGCGGCGGCCGTCGCCACCGTGGACCGGGGCCTGGCGGTGGCCGTGGACTACGCCCACACCCGCGGGGCCCGCCCCCCGTACGGCACCCTCACCGGCTTCCGCGGCGGCCGCGAGGTCGCGCCCGTCCCGGACGGCGGCTGCGACGTCACCGCGCACGTCGCCCTCGACTCCTGCGCGGGACCCGGCGCGGCCCTGCTCACCCAGCGCGCGGCCCTGGCCGCCCTCGGCGTGTCCGGCGGCCGCCCCCCGCTGGCGCTGGCCTCCACCGACCCGGCGGCCTACGTCCGCGCCCTGGCCTCGGCGGGCGAGGCGGCGGAGCTCACCGCCCGCGGCGGCCTGGGCGACTTCGGCTGGCTGCTCCAGCCGGTGGGAATCCCCGGCGGGACCCTGCTGGGCGAGGCCTAGAGCCGCTTCACGCTGCGCAGGGTGGCCGCGTAGTAGCCGTTGCCGTCGAGGCGGGAGGTGCCGCCCTTGTCGCCGATGGTGGGGCCGTTGGCCTCCTCGCGGCTGGAGATGAAGATCCGGTGGCCGTCGGTGTCGGTGCCCAGGTAGATGCCCGTGTGGTCCAGGCGGTCCTTCGTCCGGGCGTCGAGCTTGAAGAACACCAGGTCGCCCGGCTGGATCAGGTCGATCGACGCGGGCCGGAACTGCGCCGCCACCCCCTTGAGCGGGATGACGTCCGTGCCCAGCGCCGAGCGGGCGATGCCGTTCGCGGTGCGCGGCAGGCCGGGGCCGGGGGTGTCGTCGGGCATGAGCGGGTAGCGGGCCCGGTAGCCGAAGACCGTGCGGACGAAGCCGGAGCAGTCCATCGACCGGTAGCGGGCGCTCTGCGGCTGCTTCTTCACCCCGTTGCGGAAGGTGTACGGGGTGCCGAGGTAGTCGAAGAAGTCCGACTGCTCCAGGCGCAGGTCGTTGCCCTCGGAGCCGGTGGGGTTGAGCGGGCCGAAGGCGGCGTCGCCCGCGTACGAGACGCCCTGCGCGTCCTTCTTCACCGGTGCCTGGTCGCCGTACTGGAAGGCGAAGGCGAAGATGTCGTCCTCCTGGCTCCCGAAGTACTTCTTGAACCACTCCTTGAACCACGGCGCGCTCTCCGCGCCCTGCTTCCACGGCTCGGGCATCAGCCGCACCCAGTTCTCGGTGACGACCTTGGTGGTGGTGTTGGCGGGCTCGGTGAAGGTGCGGCTCGGGCCGGTGAGGGTGGCGGTGCGGGCGCCGTCGGTGAAGGTGGCCAGCACCTGCCCGGAGGCGTCGCGCAGCACCGACCGGTTCGGGCTCTGGACCCGCTCCCACTTCTGGCCTCCGGCGTCGCCGCCCTTGAGGGCCGCGGTGACGTTCTTGTCCTGCACCATCTGCACGGAGGGCGCCTTGGCCTGCTCCTGCGCGCGCAGCGCGTAGGTGAAGTACGCGCTGGCGGCCAGCAGCGCGAGCACGGTGAGCGCGTGCAGCACCGGGCGGGTGCGGCGGCGGCTCTTCGGCTTGGCGGTCGGCTTGGCGGTCATACGGGGGCTCCGGGGGTGGGGGCGGTGCGGGGTCAGGCGGTGGGCATGACGCCGAGCAGGATCCCGGCGGTCAGGACGACGTACGTCATGAGCGTGGCGCTGCCGGTGGCGAGGAGGGTGGCGCCCTTGGGCTGGCGGACCAGCTGGTAGGCGATCAGGCCGGGGACGATGAAGCCGAGGGTCTGGTTGGCGTAGAGGAGCGGGAACTCCAGCTGGAGCACGATCACCACGGTGGCCTGGAGCAGGACGCCGATCAGGACGACGGCGGCGAACAGGCGCTTGCCGTAGAGGATCACGAACCGCTGGGTGAGCAGGGTCAGCAGGTACGTCAGCACGGTGATGCCCAGGACCAGGGCCGCGCGCTGGAGGTCCTCGACGAGGGTGAGCGCCAGCCAGCCGGGGGTGATCATGCCGCCGGGGGAGAGGTTGGTGGTGAGGTAGCAGAGCAGGGAGAACAGCAGGCCCAGGGCGATGCCGATCGCGGCGATCTCCGGGGTGAGGACGGCGGGGATCAACGGGGCTCTCCTGGGATGTACGGGTACTGCGGCGGTGACTGCGGCTGCGGCTGCGGCCAGGCCGGAACGGGGGTGGCGGCGGCGATCCCGTACGGGTCGGCCGCAGGCTGCGGCTGCGCGGGCTGCGGGTGGGGGTGGGGGTGCGGCAGCGGCTGCGGATGCCCGTACGCGTACGGGTCCTGCGCGGGCGGGCCCCCGTACGGCTGCTGCCCCTGGACGGGTTGCCAGTACGGGTCCTGCGCGTGCGCCGGGTGCGCGTACGGGTCGGCGGTCCCCGCCGGGTGGGCCGCGTACGGGTCGGGCGTATCCGCGTACGGGTCGGGGGTGTCCGCGTAGGGGTCGAAGGGGCGGGCGAAGGACGGGGCCGGGGGTTCCGCCTCGGCCGGCGACGGGGCGTCCTCCGTCTCGTCCGGCGGCAGCTCCGCGAGGTGCTCCAGCAGGACCTCGCCCTGCCCGTGGATGTTGCCGATGGCCACCAGGGAGGAGTGCTCGCCCAGGTGCGCGAGCAGCTCGTGCACGAACTCCTCGCCGTCGCGCTGCTCGCCGCCGAGGTCCACCGCGCGGTCGCGCCACTCGGCCGGGATCGCGTCGATGGCGCTCTTCGACGGGTGCCCGATCACGAACACCTTGTCGGGCCGCAGGTCGGGAACGATCGCGCCCATCTGCCCGTTGCGCTCGACCCGGTCGGGCCGGCAGTTGATCACCACGTTCAGGGGGCGGTCCACCGCGCCCAGGTCCAGCAGCTGGTTGATGTTCATCAGCGTGGACTCCGGGTCGTTCGCCGCGAAGACGTTCGCGAACCGCAGCCGCTTGCCGCCCGGCGCCAGGTACCGTTCCACCGACAGCACGCCCGGGTCCGGCGGGGCCTCGTACATGCCCTTCAGGGCGGTGGCCCGGTCCACGCCCAGCAGTTCGGCGACGGTCAGCGCGATGGCCACGTTCTCCTTGAACGTGAACCAGCCGAATCCGCGCAGCTCCTCGTCCGAGACCGTCTCCGGGTCGGCGTAGACGAGCCGGCAGTCCCGCGCGTCCGCCTCCTCCTGGAGCACGTCGAAGCGCTCCTTCTCGGCGGTCACGCAGATCCCCCCGTACGGCATCGACCGCGACAGCGAGCGCGCGATGTCGTCCAGGGTGGGGCCCATCTCGGCGACGTGGTCCTCGCGGACGTTGCACAGGACGCCGATGGTCGACTGGATCAGCTTGGACTGGTTGATCTCCTGGAGCGCCGGCATGACCGCCATGCACTCCATGACCAGCGCGTCCGGCCGGTACGCGGCCGCGCGCCGCACGATGCCGATCTGCTCGACGACGTTCGCGATGCCGAACTTGCGGTAGACCGGCTCCTCGGTGGCGTCCGGGTGGATGAACCGGGCCGCGGTGCCGGTGGTCTTGGCGACCGTCGTCAGACCGCCGCCGCGCAGGGCCCCCGCGCACAGCCGGGTGATGGAGCTCTTGCCGCGGATGCCGTTGACCAGCACCCGGTTCGGTATCCGCTCCAGGTTGGCGAAGTGGCGCCGCTGCTCGACGATGCCGGCGACCAGCATGATCAGGCAGCTGACGAGCAGCACGCAGTAGAGGAAGAGCACGGGGGATCAGTTCCTTCCGGCCGGGCGGGCGGAGGGGGCGGCCGCTCCCCCGGTGTCGGTCGTCGTCCGCTGCCGTCCGCGCCGCCGGCCGCCCTGCTGGAGCTGCTGGCGGATGATCTCCAGGCTGCGGGTCACGGCGCCGACCTCGTCGTGGTGGCGCGGGTAGAGCACGGTGCGGCGGTCGCCGTCGGCGAGGGCCTCGGCGCGGCGGGCGAGTTCGCGCAGCGGGGCGACCACGATGATCTGGAGCCAGCCCAGGCAGGCCGCGCCGACGGCGAAGCCGAGGAGCCCGGCGAGGACGGTGCGGTTCTGGAGGCTGTACTCGCTGATGGCCAGGCCCTTGGCGGACTGCCAGCTGACCACGCTCCACTTCAGGTCGCCGGCCGCGCCGCCGCCCGAGAAGGGCGCGGCCGCCGCGATGACGTGGTCGCCGCCGCTGCGGTAGAGGACGCCGCCGGGCTTGGGGGCCGCGCCGACCTTGAGGGAGGAGCCCTGGACGAGGGCGTCGAGGCGGTCGTCGCCCAGGCCCTGGAAGGCCCGGTAGCCGCTGTTGGAGCCGATGACGCGGTGCTTGGCGTCCACGACCCGGATCTCGCCGAGGCCGGGCCGCTTGAGGAGGGCGTTGAGGAAGTCGATGCGGAACTCGCCGACGACGGCCGTGCCGGTCCGCCCGGGGATCTCGGCCGTGGCGATGATGACGGGTTCCTTGGCGCCCTCGTAGAGGGCGACCGGCTCCTTGCGGGGGCCCTTGCCGAGGGGGGCCCGGGGGTGGCCGCCGGCCTGGGCGAGGGCCTTGCCGGAGCCGTCGAGGACGTACAGGGAGGCGTAGCGCGTGTGCTCGCGCAGGGTGTGCTCCAGGACGTCGGACATCCGGTCGGGATCGGCGTCGGAGCCCATCAGCGCGCCCACGGACGCCAGGTCGGCCTGGCCCTCGTTGAGGGCGCGCCGCACCCGGTCGTTGAGGGTGTCGGTGCGCTCGCGCTGGTCGTTGACGAGCTGCTGCGGTACGACGACGGAGTCCCCGGCCCGGTTGACGAGCAGGCCCAGCGGCAGGCACCAGGCCAGGAGCAGCACCGCGCAGACCGCGACGAGCGTACGGGCGCCCGTACGCCTCTTGTCCCTGCCGCGGGCCCCGGGCGCGGCGGGGGCGCCGCCGCCGTCGAGGTCGAGGTCGCGGAGCTGGCCGCGCAGCCGGTCCAGCGCGAGGGCGATCCGGGCGGCCTCGCCGCCGCGGGGGATGGTCACGGGGCGGGTGAGGTCGCCGCGGGTGAGCCGGCGGCTCTCCAGGAACAGGGTGATCAGCGGCCGCTGCACGGTGGCGAGGAGCAGGGCGATGACGAGCGCGCCGACCAGGAGCAGCGCCCCGGCCAGGACCAGTCCGGCGAAGGCGTCGGTCGCGCGGGACGGGTTCTGGGCGATGTCGGTCATCGCGACGACGGTCAGGTCCAGGCTGGTGGCGCTGGTGCCGACGCCGGGTTCGGGTCCGGAGAGGCGGGCGTACCCGGCGGCGGCGCGTTCACCGCTGGTCACCCCGCCCGTCAGGCTGCCGCTGACGCCGGGGAAGCCGCCGGAGCCGGGTTCCTTGACGGTGAGCGGGTTGGCCCGGGTCTTCTTGGCGGCGGTCTTGGCGAAGGAGGCGAGCTGCTTGGTGTCCCGTTTGACGTCGGCGCGCCGGTTGTCGCTGAGGAGCATCTCGGGCTCGGGTATGCCGTCGGTGCTCAGGACGGTGCCGTCGGCGCCGACGACGGCGATGCTGCGGAGGTTGCCGAGGCTGATGCCCGGGAAGCGCAGGCTGCTGGAGGCGACCAGCAGCTGCTGCGGCTGGTCCTTCCAGGTGAGCAGGGCCAGGGTGAGCAGGCGGGTCTCGCCGTTGGCGAGGGTGACCATGCGGGGGGCGAGGCCGCCCTCGCCGGAGAGCTTGGTGCGGTCGACGGCGGTCAGCGGCAGGTTCTCGCCGCGGGCGGCGAGCAGCCGGCCCGAGCCGATCTCGACGACGGCGGTGCCGCGCCACTTCTGGTAGACGCTGCCGATCCGGTCGAGCACGGCGTCGGGGGCGACGGGCTTGCCGGCGGAGAACAGGGCCGCGGCCCGGTCGAGGTCGGTGACGCTCTCGTCCAGGGAGGCGCGCAGGGCGATGGCGCCGTCCTCGGCGAAGTGCTGCTGGGAGGTGAGGACGGCCTTCGGCAGCCGGTCCTCGCGGACGCTGCCCAGGCTCATCGCGGTGAACCCCGCCAGGGCGAGCAGCAGGACCGACAGGACGGTGATCGGGGGCCTGATGCCGCCGAGCAGGGACATGTCGGCCCTGCGGCGGGCCTTGCGCCGTCGCTTGGCGGGCGAAGCGGCCACAGCGGGGGGTCCTTCCTGGCGGGGGAGGTCGTGAGCGCCGGGGCGGGTGGTTCCGGCGGGCTCGGGTGGTGCGGGTGAGGGGGAGGAGGCGTACGGGGGTGCCGGGTCAGTCGGGGAGTTCCCGGAGCGGGCGCAGGCCGTCCTTGGCGGCGCCGCGGTTGAGCAGGGTGCCCCGGGTGCGTTCGAAGGCCAGGCGGTAGCGGGCGCGCTGCTCGGGCAGCAGCTTCTTGCCGTCGGGCGTCGTCCCGGAGGCGAGGGCGGCGGCCACGTCGACCAGCCGGTGGTCGCGTACGGGGGCGGGCCTGGTGCCGGGCAGGTCGGTGCCGGGGGTGCCCTCGGGGTCGGGCGGGATGTCGGTGTAGGTCGGCACGAAGCGGGCCGCCACCTCCCACTTCCCGTTCTTCTCGGTGAAGTCGAACCAGCCGATGGCGCCCTCTTCGGTGAGGCCGCTGGGCACGTCGTGGCGGGCGAGCTGGTTGCCGAGCCCGTACGCGACCCAGGTGCCGTCGATCTTCTCCATCGGCTGGACCACGTGCGCGTGGTGGCCGATGACCAGGTCGACCCCGGTGTCCCGGGCGATGGCGCGGGCGAGTTCCCGCTGCGGCCCGCTGGGGTCGGGCTGGTGCTCGCGACCCCAGTGGACGGAGAGGATCACCACCTCGGCGCCGGCCGCGCGGGCCCGCTTCTCGGCGGCGGCGACGGCCTTGACGCTGACGAGGTTGGCCAGCCAGGGCTTGTCCCCGGGGACCTCGCGGCCGTTGAAGCCGGAGGCGAAGGAGAGCTGGGCGACCTTGACGCCCTTGACGTCCAGGATGTTCGGCCGGTCCGCCTCCTGCTGGCTGCGGGCGGAACCGGTGTGCTTGAGGCCCTCGCGGTCGAGGGTGTCGAGGGTGCGCTGGACGCCCTCGGGACCGTGGTCGAGGGTGTGGTTGGAGGCCGTGGAGCAGGTGTCGTAGCCGATGTTCTTGACCGTCTTGGCGATCTGCGGCGGGACGAGGAAGTCGGGGTAGGTCTGGAAGGGGCCGGCGGGCTCGCCGAGGACCGGCTCCATGTGGCAGATCCCGAGGTCGGCCTTGCTGATGACCGGCTTGACGCCCGCCATGATCCGGTCGAAGTCGTATCCCGTGTGCCCGGCCGCGCGCGCGTCCCGGGCGGCCTGGTCGGTGAGCTGGGGGTGGACCAGGATGTCTCCGGCCGCGGCGACGGAGAAGGACCGGCCGCTCCCGCCGCCGGACGCCGCACCGCCGGCACCGCCGCCGGTCCCGCCGAGCAGGCCGCATCCCGCGAGGGCGAGACTCAGCGGCGCGCACAGGAGCGCGGTGAGGGCCCTGGGGGAGACCGGTCGGACGGGGCGGGGAGGCATTCGGATATTTTCGGCCAGTGACGAGGCCGAAGCTGACCAGAAATATAACGATCGCCGTGATTATTTGCGTAATGATCATCGCGGTCGTCGGCTATGTCGCTTTTCTTCCGGGCAATTCAGGCAAAAGGGTGGAGCCGTCCGCTCCGCAGCCTGTGGCGCAGGCCACGGATCTCCTGGACCGGGTGACCCGATTCACCTCCGCGTTCGGGGTGCGGGGCGGCTACCGCACCCCGGCGCGGGCCGAAAGGGATGTGCTGGTGGAGGGGGTTTCCGACCTTTTCGACGGGAACATCGAAAAGGCCCGGACCCGGCTCACCGCGGTGGACTACCGCGTCGACACCTTCACCGACGGCCCCGGCGGACGCCGCTACGCGGAGGTCGCGGACGCCGCGCCCGACTCCGGCTCCGCCGCCCGGGGCTGGGGCCGGGTCTACGTCGACCTCGGCGCCCCGGTGCGCTGGTCGGTCCAGGTCCCGCACCCGATCGCCGACCAGGACACGGAGCGGCTCGGGGTCGCGGTCCTGCGCGCGGCCCCGGGCGGGGTGATGGTCCTGGCGGGCGCCCACCGCAAGGCGGCCGGCGGCCCGGGCGGCGGCGAGGCGGACTCCGAGGAGGGCGACGCGGCCGGGGACGGCTCCGGATCCGGCGGCGGTACCGGGGAGGCGGACGTGGCGCACCGCACCGACTCCGTCTTCCACGCCGTCATCGCCGAGCTGACCCGGCGGGGCCTGCCCGGCATCCAGCTGCACGGCTTCGCCGACTCCACCGTCCCCGGCACCGGGGCCGTCGTCTCCACCGGCGCGGGCGACGCCGCCACCGCCGACGCCGCACGGCTCGCCGCCGGCCTGGCCGCCCGGGGCGTGCGCCCCTGCCGGGCCTGGAGCGGTGGCTGCCGGATGTCGGGCCGGGGCAACGTCCAGGGCCGGCTGGCCGCCGAGCTCGGCACCCGCTTCCTGCACCTGGAACTCGCCCGCGCCGTCCGGGCGGACCCCGGCCGGCGCGACGAGGTGGCGCGCGCGATCACGGAGGTCACGGCCGGGTGGGCGGGGGCTCCGGCTCCTGGGGCTCCTGGGGCTCCGGGGGCGTAGTGCCGGGCGGGGGCAGGGCGGAGGGGCCGGCATCCCCCCGGAAAGCCGGCCCCTCCGCGGTCCCCCGCCCCGCGGTCCCCTACTCGGCGGCCTCGTGGTCGTGGCCCGGACGCAGGCCGCCGCCGTTGCCGGAGCCGGTGGTCGGCTTCGAGACGACCGGCTGCGACAGCGGGGCCAGGTCGTAGGCGTAGTGGCCCACCGCGTTGGCGATCACGTCGACGTTGATGTCGAGCGCCTTCTGGTCGATGTTGGTGATGTCGTCACCCTTGCCGTGGTAGTTCACGTCGTAGGCGACGCCCGCCTGACCGCCGAACTTCGCGGCCTGCGCCGCGGTCTTGATGCCCTCGGCGCCGGTGTCCGTACCGCCGGACGGGATGCCCGCCTCGATGAAGGGGCCGTAGTCGGAGCGGCCGGTGAAGTCGCTGCCCTCGTGCGGGATCTTCTGCGCGTCGAGGAAGTCGGTGATCTGCTTCTCCAGCTGCGCCGAACCCTCCGGGCCGGGGCCCGAGCCGACCTTGTCGGAGTCGTCGCCGTCGTAGACGAAGTAGGCGGCGTTGGGCGAGGCGATCATGTCGAAGTTCAGGTACAGCTTGATCTGCTTCTTCTGCTCCGGCGTCAGCGAGGCCACGTACGCCTCCGAGCCGAGCAGGCCGAACTCCTCCGCCGACCACCAGGCGAACTTGACCTTGTTCTTGATCTTCTTCTGCTCGCTCGCGAGCCGCTGCGCGACCTGGAGGATGCCGGCCGAGCCCGAGCCGTTGTCGTTGATGCCCGGGCCGGCGGCGACCGAGTCCAGGTGGGCGCCGAGGAAGACCGTGTTGTCCGCGTCGCCGCCCTTGGTCTCGGCGATGACGTTCCAGGTCTTGCGGGTCTCGCGGAACTGGCGGACGTCCAGGGTGACGTCCACCGGCCCGGCGGCGGCCTCCGCGGCCAGCTTCTCGCCGTCGGCCTGGCTGATGCCGCCGGTCGGGACCTTGCCCGCGTTCGGGTCGCCGAGGGTGCCGTTCAGGGCGCCCGCGGTGTTGTTGTAGATGACGGCGCCGACCGCGCCGGCCGCCGCCGCGTTCGCCTGCTTCGTGGCGAAGGTGCAGCCGCCGCGCTTGACCAGGGCGATCCTCCCGGTGAAGGCGCCGGGCGCGAAGTCGGCGGCGTCACAGCCGTTGGAGCCGTCCGCGTCGACCGGTACGACCGCGACCGGGGCGGTGATCCCGCCCTCCGGCCCGCTCGCCGTGTACGTCATGAGCTTGAGCGGGACGTCGCGTCCGCCGGCGCCGTTCACCTTCAGCGTCTCGGCGATCGTCTCGACGTACACGAAGTCGAACTCGTTCCGCGAGACCTCGTACCCGGCGGCCTTCAGGACGCCCTCGACGTACTTGGCGGACTGCTCGTGCCCCTTCGAACCCGCCACGCGGGTTCCCTTGTTGTAGTCGGCGATCGACTGGAAGACCTTCAGATGGTTGGTGGCGCCCTTGCCGGTCGCCTCCTTGACCAGCTTCCTGGCCAGGGCGTCCCCCCGGGCGGCGTCGCTCTGCGGGCTCGACGCGCCGGCGGGGCCGGCGAGGAGCAGCGGGGAGACGAGGGCCGCGGCCGCCATGGCGGCGGTGGCTGCGGCTATACGGCGAGAGGGCATGGAGATCCTTTCCCAGCACGGAGCGACGACGGGACCACTGTGGGACGACTGCGGGGCGAGCGGTGGGGGCACGTTAGGCAGCAATCGACCACCGTCGCCAGGGTTTTCACTGCTTCCGGTTTGTGAAATCCGGATATCGGTACATCCGCGCCGACGGGAAACGGCGAAATCCGGCCACCGTCCGGAGGCCGGACCGACGGTGGTTCAGCGGAGGATGCCCTCGATGAGATCGGGTCCTATGCGGGCGACCACGGACAGGTCCAGCTGGTGCTGCACGTACCGCCCCTGACGGTGTGTGTGGACCAGCCCCGCCCGCTTCAGGACGGCCAGGTGACGGGACACCTCCGGCGCGGATATCCGGTACACCCGCGCCAGTTCGCTGGTCGTGTACGGGGCCCGGGCCAGGCTGCGGCACAGCATCATCCGCATGGGGTGCGCCAACGCCTCCATCCGGCGCTGCACCTGCTCCACCGACGGCGGCTCGGAGGCCAGCTCCGGCGACCCCAGCGGGTAGTGGACCACCGGCATCCAGCCGGGCGCGTGCAGGACGAGCAGGTGCGGCCAGCCGAAGTTCGTCGGGATGAACAGCAGCCCCGGCCCCACCGCCGGATCGGTGGCGGTGGCCTGCCCGTTGACCATCTTGTCGGCCGTGATCACCGTGTGCGCCTCGTCCACGCTCAGCGCCGACGACACCTCCTTCAGCACCGCCGCCAGCCCCCGGTGGCGCAGCACCTCCGTCTTGTGCCGGACGTCCGCGGTCTGCCGCGGCTCGATCCGCCGCCAGGTCTCGGCGAAGAAGGCCTCGTCGCAGTCCTCCAGCAGCCGGCGCAGCCAGACGCGCACGGCCGAGGGGTCGTCCAGCAGCCGCCGGGTGAACTCCAGCCGCGCCGGACCGCGCGCCGCCGCCGTCTCCAGTGCCTTCGCCCGCGCGGTCGCGTCGGTGAGCGGGGACGGCGCGCCACCCTCGTTGTAGAGGGCCAGCCAGCAGTGCTCCAGCGCCGCCAGCACGAACCGCTCGTCGTCCATCCGGTCGAGGACGTCCAGCTCCTCGGCCAGCGTCGCCCCGGGGCGGCCGCTGCCGCCGGGGACGCCGGCGAAGGCCATGAAGACGTCGGAGAAAGAACTGCGCCACATGAAGTCGGCCTCCAGGAGGCGCTCGGCCAAGCAGGGGTCGAGCGAGGCCGTAGTGCTCCTCGTCCAGGAGTGCAGCGCGGGGTGGTGGGCGGGCTGCGAGAGCGCGTGCAGGGTCATGCAGAGCTCGGCGAGCGGGGAGGACGCGAAGGAGATCCGCTCCGCGGGGAGCCCGGCGATGTCGATGGTCACGCTCATCGCCCCATTCTGTCCGCCGCGGCCCCCGAGGGGACCCCCGGGGCGGGCGCCGGCTGACGGGCCCGCGCACCGCCGTCCGAGGGGCCCGGCGCGCGCTCCGCCGCAGGTGGGAGGCGTCGATTGACGGCTCCCGTCAATCGACGGGCGGACTGCGGCCGACGGGGTGAGGGTGGAGGCATGACCGCCCTGGAGCAGTACCTCATCGACACCTACCGCGCGTCCCAGCACGGCACCCCTCCGCCACCGCCCCCGGGCCGCGACGACCTGGCCACCCTGCGCTCGCTGCGCACGGCGGCCCAGTTCGAAGCCGCCGTCTCGGGCGCCCCCACCACCCACCCCTGGCGCCACGCCCTGAGCCGCTTCGTCCACCGCACCCGAGCATGCTGAGACACCGGGCGCGGGCCGGTGCCGGGGGAGGACCGGGACCCCCGCTCAGCCCCGCCGCTCCCCGCCCCCGGGCTCCCGCACCCGCTCCATGAACCCCGTCACCGCCGCCCGGACCTCCTCCGCGGTCCAGGCCAGGCCCGGCTGCGTCACCGTGACCTCCGTCATCGACAGGCCCGGCGCGACGCCCTCCGCCGACCAGCGGCCGAACAGGACCGTGCCCTCCTCCTCCGCCAGCCGTGTGCCCGCTTCGGTCAGCAGGTCCGGCCCGTACGGGAGCCACACCTGGAACTGGTGCGTGTGCGGGACCTCCGGGTTGATCCGGAACCACGGCACCCCGGCGGCCTCGAAGCCCTCCCGCAGCGCCCCCGCGACCCTCCGGGCCTGCCCGACGTACGCCGGGAGCCGGGGCAGCTCCCGCTCCAGCCCGGCCAGGGCCGACAGGGCCTGGGGGAACTGGCGGAAGACCTGGCCCCCGTACCGGTGGCGCCAGACGCGGGTCTCCTCCACGAAGCCGCGGGCCCCCGCCAGGCAGGCCCCGCTCAGCCCGCCCAGGGACTTGTAGAAGGACACGTAGACCGAGTCGGCCAGCCCGGCGATCTCCGCCAGGGGGCGGCCGAAGTGGACGGTGGACTCCCACAGCCGGGCCCCGTCGAAGTGGACCACCGCGTCCCGCTCCCGGGCGGCGTCCACGAGCCCCGTCAGCTCCTCCCACGAGGGCAGCAGGAAGCCCGCGTCGCGCAGCGGCAGCTCCAGCATCAGAGTGCCGAACGGCTCGGGGTGGTCGCGGACCTCCTCCGGCGTCGGCTGGCGCGGCTCCCGCACCGGGTGGACGGTGCGCAGCCCCGACACGGCCGACAGGGCGCCGCCCTCCCACCGCTCGGGGTGGCCCATGGGGTGCACGGCCACCACGCGGTTGCCGGTGCGGCCCGCCCAGCAGCGCAGGGCGATCTGCTGGGCCATCGTCCCGCTGGGGAAGAAGGCGGCGTCCTCGGTGCCCAGCAGGTCGGCGACCCGTCGCTCCAGCTCGGCGACGACCCCGTCGCCGTAGAGGTCGGCGGGCGCGTCCAGGTCGTAGGGGGCGTCGGACAGCGCCGCCAGGAGCTCCCCGACGGTCTCGGTCCTGTGGCTGCGGGTCAGCGTCCGGGAGGCCGCCCGCCACGCCGCCACGGCCCGGTCGGCCGGTTCCGCCGTCCCGTCGGCCGGGCCCACGTCCCCCTCGCCAGCCGAACCGGAACCCGGACCCGGACCCGCAGCCGTCACGTCAGTCACGTCAGCCGCATCCATCGCATCCGTCGCGTCAGTCATGCCCGTCCCACCCGTCGCTCACGCCGCCAGTCACGCCCCCGATCATCCCCCGCCCGACCCGGCCGCCCCGAACGGTTTCCCGGCCCCTCCGGGGCCCGGGCCTGACCGGCGGTGCCCCCGGCCGAGGGCCTAGCATGGCGACGTATCGTCCGGTACCCCCCGCGGACTGGAACGGAAGGCATTCCCCGCGTGAACTCATCGCAGCAAGAGCGCCCGGCCCGGCTCTCCGTCGGCGTCGTCGGTGCCGGCCGGGTCGGACCCGCGCTGGCCCGCGCCCTCCAGCAGGCCGGGCACCACCCCGTCGCCGTCTCGGGAGTCTCCGACGCCTCGCGGCGCCGGGCCGACCGGTTGCTGCCGGATGTCCCGCTGGTCAGCCCCGCGCAGGTGCTGGAGCGGGCCGAGCTGGTGCTGCTGACCGTCCCGGACGACGCCCTGCCGGGGCTCGTCGAGGGACTCGCCGAGACCGGGGCCGTGCGCCCCGGGCAGCTCCTCGTGCACACCTCCGGCCGGTACGGGACCGCCGTGCTGGACCCCGCGCGCCGCGCGGGCGCCCTGCCGCTGGCCCTGCACCCGGCGATGACCTTCACCGGTACCGAGGTGGACGTGCAGCGCCTGGCCGGCTGCTCCTTCGGGGTGACCGCCCCCGAGGAGCTGCGGCTCGCCGCCGAG
Source organism: Streptomyces sp. NPDC032091 (assembly GCF_055580265.1). NCBI lineage: Bacteria > Bacillati > Actinomycetota > Actinomycetes > Kitasatosporales > Streptomycetaceae > Streptomyces > Streptomyces sp. NPDC032091. The sequence continues at coordinate 27,362 of NZ_JBVILR010000037.1, forward strand.
GCCCTGGTCATCGAGATGGGCGGGGAGCCCGAGTGGATCGCGGAGGAGAGCCGTCCGCTCTACCACGCGGCCCTCGCCCTGGGCGCGAACCACCTGGTCACCCTGGTCGCGCAGGCCATGGAGCTGCTGCGCACCGCCGGCGTCGGCCACCCCGACCGGATGCTCGGCCCGCTCCTCGGCGCGGCCCTGGACAACGCCCTGCGCTCCGGCGACGCCGCCCTGACCGGCCCCGTCGCCCGCGGGGACGCCGGCACCGTCGCCGCGCACGTCGCCGAGCTGCGCAAGCACGCCCCCGGCACCGTCGCCGGGTACCTCGCCATGGCCCGCACCACCGCCGACCGGGCCCTGGCGCACGGCCTGCTCAAGCCCGAGCTCGCCGAGGACCTGCTCGGCGTCCTCGCCGACACCGCAGACTCCGAACCGAAGGGTGGGGAACGATGACCGGCCCGCTCCGGCTGCTGAACACCGCCGAAGAGCTCCACAAGCTGCCGCGCACCGGCCGCCGGGCCGTCGTGATGACGATGGGAGCCCTGCACGAGGGCCACGCCACCCTCGTGCGAAGCGCCCGCGAGCAGGCCGGCCCCGACGGGCAGGTCGTCGTCACCGTCTTCGTCAACCCGCTCCAGTTCGGGGCCAACGAGGACCTCGACCGCTACCCCCGCACCCTCGACGCCGACCTCGCCCTCGCCGAGGGGGCGGGCGCCGACGCCGTGTTCGCGCCCTCCGTCGACGAGGTCTACCCGGGCGGCGATCCGCAGGTGCGGATCACCGCCGGACCGATGGGGGAGCGGCTGGAGGGTGCCACCCGCCCCGGCCACTTCGACGGCATGCTCACCGTGGTCGCCAAGCTGCTCCACCTCACCCGCCCCGACCTGGCCCTCTTCGGCCAGAAGGACGCCCAGCAGCTGGCGCTGATCCGGCGCATGGTGACCGACCTCAACTTCCCGGTCGAGGTGGCCGGCGTCCCCACCGTCCGCGAGGACGACGGGCTCGCCCTGTCCTCCCGCAACCGCTACCTCTCCCCGGCCGAGCGGCACGCCGCCCTCGCCCTCTCCCGCGCCCTGTTCGCCGGCCGCGACCGGCTCGCCGCGCAGGCCGCGCTGCGCGCCCGCGCCGAGGCCTCGCCCGCCAGCGACGAGCGGGCCACCGCGCTGGCCCGGCTCGGCGAGATCCGCGCCTCCGCCGACGCCCACGCCGTGTCGGCGGCCGCCACCGGCGCCGCCGGCCTGCCGGACGCCGTACGGGCCGCGGCCCGGCACGTCCTGGAGGAGGCGGGCCGGCACGAGCCGCCGCTGGTCCTGGACTACCTGGCCCTGGTGGACCCGAAGGACTTCACCGACGTCGGCCCCGACTTCACCGGACAGGCCGTGCTGGCCGTCGCGGCGAAGGTCGGCACGACCCGGCTGATCGACAACATCCCATTGGAGTTCGGAGTACACGCGTGAGCACCACAGGCACTCCCGGCAGCCCAGCCACCCAGGGCGCCGCAGGCACCGGTATACGGCTGCACGCCCCCGCCCCCGGCTGGGCCGTCGAGGCGGACGTCGTGGTCGTCGGATCCGGCGTCGCGGGCCTGACCGCCGCGCTGCGCTGCGCCGCCGCGGGCCGCCGTACGGTCGTGGTCACCAAGGCCCGCCTCGACGACGGCTCCACCCGCTGGGCCCAGGGCGGCGTCGCGGCCGCGCTCGGCGAGGGCGACACCCCCGAGCAGCACCTGGACGACACCCTGGTCGCAGGCGCCGGGCTGTGCGACGAGAACGCCGTACGGGTGCTGGTCACCGAGGGCCCGGACGCGGTGCGCCGGCTCATCGCCGCCGGCGCCGTCTTCGACACCTCCGCCGAGACCGGCGAGATCGAGCTGACCCGCGAGGGCGGCCACCACCGCCGCCGGATCGCGCACGCGGGCGGCGACGCCACCGGCGCCGAGATCTCCCGCGCGCTCGTCGAGGCCGTGCACGCCGCCGGCATCGAGACGGTCGAGAACGCGCTGGTCCTGGACCTGCTCCAGGACGCCGAGGGCCGCACGGCCGGCGTCACCCTGCACGTGATGGGCGAGGGCCAGCACGACGGCGTCGGCGCCGTCCACGCCCCCGCCGTGATCCTCGCGACCGGCGGCATGGGCCAGGTCTTCTCCGCGACCACCAACCCGTCCGTCTCCACCGGCGACGGCGTCGCCCTCGCGCTGCGCGCCGGCGCCGAGGTCTCCGACCTGGAGTTCGTCCAGTTCCACCCGACCGTCCTGTTCCTGGGTCCGGACGCCGAGGGCCAGCAGCCCCTGGTCTCGGAGGCCGTACGGGGCGAGGGCGCGCACCTCGTCGACGCCGACGGGGTCCGCTTCATGGTCGGCCAGCACGAGCTCGCCGAGCTCGCCCCGCGCGACATCGTCGCCAAGGCCATCACGCGCCGCATGCAGGAGCAGGGCACGCTCCACATGTACCTGGACGGCCGGCACTTCGGGGCCGAGATGTGGGAGAACCGCTTCCCCACGATCCTCGCCGCCTGCCGCGCCCACGGCATCGACCCGGTGACCGAGCCCGTCCCGGTCGCCCCCGCCGCGCATTACGCCTCCGGCGGCGTCCGCACCGACCTGCGCGGCCGCACCACCGTGCCCGGCCTGTACGCCTGCGGCGAGGTCGCCTGCACCGGTGTGCACGGCGCGAACCGCCTGGCCTCCAACTCCCTCCTGGAGGGCCTGGTCTTCGCCGAGCGGATCGCCGAGGACATCACCTCCCGCGCCGCCGAGGGCAGCGGCCCGGGCATACCCGTGCCCGCCACCGGCCCGCTCCAGCCCGCGACGGCCCGCTACGAGGTCCAGCGGATCATGACCCGGGGCGCCGGCGTACTGCGCTCCGCGGAGTCCCTCGCCGAGGCCGCGGAGGCGCTGGAGACCCTGTACACGACGGCCCTGGGCGAGCTGGAGAGCCACGGGAAGACGGCCGAACCGGGCGTGGACACCTGGGAGGCGACCAACCTGCTGTGCGTGGCCCGCGTCCTGGTCGCCGCCGCCCAGCGGCGCGCCGAGACCCGCGGCTGCCACTGGCGCGAGGACCACCCCGACCGCGACGACGCCTGGCGCCGCCACCTGGTGGTGCGGCTCTCGGCGACCGAGCGCCGCGCGCTGGTCGTCACCCCCACCGACTCGGCGGACTTCCCGCCCGTGGACGCGGACGCCTCCTCCGGCGCCCCGCGCCCGTAGCCGTTCCCCACACCCCTCAAGCCAGGAGCACCGACCGTGAGCACCCCCGAACTCCCCCTGATCGAGCAGACCGAAGGCGGCTGCGGCGACGACTGCGGCTGCGGCGACGGCGAGGAGAGCGGCCTCGACCCGGCGCTCGCCCAGCTGCTCGTCGACGCGGGCCTCGACCCGATCGAGGTCGAGGACGTCGCGCACATGGCGCTGTCCGAGGACCTGGACGGCGGCGTCGACGTCACCACCGTCGCCACCGTCCCCGAAGAGGCCGAGGCCGTCGCCGACTTCGTCGCCCGCGAGGCCGGCGTCGTGGCCGGCCTGCGCATCGCCGAGGCGGTGTTCTCCGTGGTGTGTACGGAGGCCTTCGAGGTCGAGCGGCACGCCGAGGACGGCGACCGGGTGGAGGCCGGCCAGCTGCTGCTGTCCGTCCGCTCCCGCACCCGCGACCTGCTGACGGCCGAGCGCAGCGCCCTGAACATCCTGTGCCGCCTCTCGGGCATCGCCACGGCCACCCGCCGCTGGGCGGACGTCCTGGAGGGCACGAAGGCCAAGGTCCGCGACACCCGCAAGACCACCCCCGGCCTGCGCTCGCTGGAGAAGTACGCGGTCCGCTGCGGCGGCGGCGTCAACCACCGCATGTCCCTGTCGGACGCGGCGCTGGTCAAGGACAACCACGTGGTCGCCGCCGGCGGCGTCGCCCAGGCCTTCAAGGCCGTCCGCGAGGCCTTCCCGGACGTCCCGGTCGAGGTCGAGGTCGACACGATGCACCAGGTCCGCGAGGTCGTGGACGCGGGCGCCGACCTGATCCTGCTGGACAACTTCACCGTCCCGGAGACCGAGGAGGCCGTCACCCTCGTGGCCGGCCGCGCCGTCCTGGAGTCCTCGGGCCGCCTCACCCTGGAGACCGCCCGCGCCTACGCCGAGACCGGCGTGGACTACCTGGCCGTGGGCGCGCTCACGCACTCCTCGCCGATCCTGGACATCGGGCTCGACCTGCGTGAGGCGGTGTAGTCCGTGCTGCTCACCATCGACGTGGGCAACTCCCACACCGTCATGGGCCTGTTCGACGGCGAGGAGATCGTCGAACACTGGCGGGTCTCGACCGATCCGCGCCGCACGGCGGACGAGATGGCCGTCCTGCTCCAGGGCCTGATGGGGATGCACCCGATGCTCGGCAGCGAGCTGGGCGACGGGATCCACGGCATCGCGATCTGCGCGACGGTCCCGTCCGTCCTGCACGAGCTGCGCGAGGTCACCCGCCGCTACTACGGCGACGTGCCGTCGGTGCTGGTGGAGCCCGGGGTCAAGACAGGCGTGCCGATCCTGATGGACAACCCGAAGGAGGTCGGCGCGGACCGCATCGTCAACGCGGTCGCCGCCGTCGAGCTGTACGGGGGCCCGGCGATCGTCGTCGACATGGGGACGGCGACCACCTTCGACGCGATCTCCGTGCGCGGCGAGTACGTGGGCGGGGTGATCTCCCCGGGCATCGAGATCTCGATGGAGGCGCTCGGGATGCGCGGCGCCCAGCTGCGCAAGATCGAGCTGGCCCGGCCGCGCAACGTGATCGGCAAGTCCACGGTCGAGGCCATGCAGTCGGGCGTGGTCTACGGGTTCGCCGGCCAGGTCGACGGGATCGTCCACCGCATGGCGCGGGACCTGGTGGGCCCGGACGGCGACCCGGACGACGTCCGCGTCATCGCCACCGGCGGGCTCGCCCCGATCGTCCTCGGCGAGACCTCGGTGATCGACGAGCACGAGCCCTGGCTGACCCTGATCGGCCTGCGGCTGGTGTACGAGCGCAACGCGCCCAACTTCGAGTGAGCGCACGGCACTCCGCCCGCCCAGCCCCGCCGGGGGCGCGGCGGGCGGAGCGCTCCGCGGGCCCAACGGCCTTTCCCCGCACGGGAGTCGCATGTACCGGCCCCCGTACCCACCGTCACCCCGAATGCTCAGCTTCAAGCTGATCGGTTAGCTTGTCGGCGTCGGACGCACGCGCTCCCGAGCGGCACGGTCGAGACGGTAGAGGACGGCCCGAATGCCCCGTGAATCACCGTACTTGCAGGTGGTCGAGTCCCTCCGGACCCGGATCGAGGCGGGTGAGTGGAAGATCGGGGACCGGCTCCCCTCCCGCGCCCGCTTCGCCGAGGAGTACGGGGTCGGCCAGGGCGTCACCCAGCGGGCGATGGAGCAGCTGATCATCGAGGGCTTCCTGGAGGGCCGCGCCGGCTCCGGCACGTACGTGCGCACCCCGCGCCGCCGCATGCGGATGCTCCGCACCCGCCGCCGGGTCCCCGGATCCGGCAACACCTTCCGCTCCGAGGCCGCCGCCCACGGCATCGCCGCCTCCTGGGACTCCCGCACCCACCCCCAGGTCCCCGCCCCCGAGCGGATCGCCGCCCGGCTGGCCATCGAACCCGGCGCCCCCTGCGTGCTGACCCGCTACGAGTTCATGGCCGACGGCAGCCCCGCCGAGCTCTCCGAGTCCTGGGAGCCCCTCGCCCTCACCTCCGGGACCCCGATCGTCCTGCCCGAGGTCGGCGAGATGCGCGGAGCGGGCGTGGTGGCGCGGATGCGGTCCATCGGCATCACCGTCACCTCCGTGGTGGAGGTCCCGCGCCCCTCCCGCGCCAACCAGGACCAGGCCAACCTGCTCGGGATCAGCCTCGGCTCGATGATCACCCGGATCGAGCGGACCTACATCGACTCCGACGGCCGCCCCGTGGAGACCGCGGACCTCGTCGTCCCCGATTCCCGCTACGAGATCGCCTACGCCTTTCCGGTCGAGTGACGGGGCCGTCACGGCGGGGTGACGGGGGAGTGACATTTATCGGCCGTGTTTTTTACGGGAAGTGGCCGGAGGGTGACTCACACGGAGGTAGCGTCCCGCTGGAGAGGCAAACGTGACCCGTCCACGACGGAGGAGACACCATGACGAACGCCCCGACCGAGTGGCGCAAATCGTCGTACTGCGGCGAAGGAGAGGCCTGCGTCTACGTGGCGGCCGCCCCCGGCACCCTCGTACGGGTGGCCGACCGGGCCGACCCGGCGCACCTCGTGATGGCCACCACCCACGCCGCCTGGGCCGACTTCGTCGAGGCCGTGAAGGAGACCGGCTGAGCCCGGCGGGGCCCGCCGGGCCCGCACGCCGCGCCGCAGTCCCCCGCCATCAGGGGATTTTGTCCGATTAGCGCGTATCTTCGGGTCATGCCCACGCCCTACGGATCCCGCGGCGGCATGGCCTTCAGCGCCGCCGAGCTGCGCGTGCTCAGGCGTAGCCTCGCCCACGCCCTCCAGTCCTCCACCGCCCCCCTGACACCCGCCGAGGTCCAGGACTGCCTGCGCCTCGCGGCGTCGGTGGACGAAGCGGTCCTGGAGGCGGGCCGGCTCAGAGCCTTCCTGCTCGACGACCTCGCCCGCTACCGCAGAGCCCTCCCCGGGAGCCTCTCCGGCTACCTGGAGCTGCTCCAGGACGCGCTGGCCGCCGGGTACGAGCCGGACCCGGACGACCTCGCCGCCCTGCGCGCCCTGCGGGCCAACCCGGTCGCCGCCGCCGTACTGGAACGCGCCCGGGGCGTCGCGGAGCGCTCCGTGCGCCGCCGGCTCGCGGCCGCCGCCCCCGCACCCCGGACCCGCCTGCTGGCCCTGCCCGGCGGACGCGGGGAGCCGCGCGGCGCCGCTCCCGACCCGGAGGAACCGCGCCCCGCGCGGCCCGGTCCCGAGACACCCCCGAAGGAGCCCCCGCGCCCCCAGGCGCCGCGCCCCGGACGGCCCGTCCCCACGCCCGGCGAGGTCTTCCCGCCGCGGCGCAAGCCCGCCCCGCCCCCGGCGGCCGGCCGCGCGGCGGTGTAGCTACGCTGGGGGGCATGGACTACGTTTCCGCGCTCGTGCCCCCCATCGTGATGGCCACGTTCTTCATCTTCCTCGTGAGGACGATCGTGAAGAGCCAGGGCGGCGCCAACAAGGCCAAGGAAGACGCGGCCGTCGACGCCGTGCTCGCCCGCGCCGAAGCCGGCCAGCCGCAGAAGTAGCGCCGCCGCCCGGGTATTGGCCGCGCGTTGCACCACGAATAGTCGGGCAATTCCGCCCATTCCGCACTATCGTGCTGCTGTGCCTCGCCCCTTGGGAGAACTCGAAGACGCAGTCATGACGCGGGTGTGGCAGTGGAACCGCCCGGTCACCGTTCGGGAAGTCCTGGAAGACCTCCAGCAGGAACGGTCCATCGCGTACACCACGGTCATGACCGTTATGGACAATCTCCATCAGAAGGGCTGGGTCCGCCGGGAAGCGGAAGGCCGCGCCTATCGATATACGGCGGTCTCCACCCGCGCCGCCTACTCGGCCGCACTGATGAACGAAGCCTGGTCGACGAGCGACAACCCCGCGGCCGCCCTCGTCGCCTTCTTCGGCATGATGTCCCCGGAACAGCGCGAGGCCCTCCGCGACGCCGTACGGATCGTCCAGCACGACGAACCCGACCCCCAGACCGCCGCCGACGCCCCCGCGTCCGCCGCCCCCGGGGCCCCCGGCCCCGGCCCCGGCGCCGCTCCGGGCGGGACCGCGTCCGCACCCGGAGAGGAAGGGGGCTCCGGCGCGCGCCGGAGCGGGCCGGGGCGATAGCGTCCGGCCTATGGGAGAGCTTTCCACAGACGCGAAAACAGTGACCATCCGCCGCGCGCGCACCGGAGATGTTCCGGCCCTGCGCCGCCTGCTGGACCAGTACGTGCAGCAGCGGATCCTCCTCGACAAAGCACCGGTCGTCCTTTACGAGGACATCCAGGAGTTCTGGGTCGCGGAACGCGACTCCGACGGCCAGGTGGTGGGCTGCGGGGCTCTCCACGTCATGTGGGAAGACCTCGCGGAAGTGCGCACGCTCGCGGTGGACCGCGGCCTGAAGGGCGCCGGAGTCGGGCACCTGGTGCTCGCCAAGTTGTTGGAGACGGCCCGCCGGCTCGGGGTGAGCCGGGTATTCTGCCTGACCTTCGAAGTCGACTTCTTCGCGAAGCACGGGTTCGTCGAGATCGGCGAGACCCCGGTGGAGACCGATGTCTACATGGAGCTCCTGCGTTCCTATGACGAGGGAGTCGCCGAGTTCCTCGGTCTCGAACGAGTGAAGCCGAACACCTTGGGCAACAGCCGGATGCTGCTGCACCTCTGAACGGACGCGAGGGCTATTCCAGGCCGCAGCCCCCTGTGGCCTATGTCCGAATCGCGTACGTTTCCCGCCTTGTAGAGCTCCTGAACCTCTCCCCGGGGGTTTGTGTTTTCCAGGCAAAAGCGGTTTCCTTTCCGCGTACTGCATTTTCGATGAAAGGAAATCCGGTGGCACAGAAGGTTCAGGTCCTTCTTGTCGACGACCTCGACGGTGGCGAGGCGGACGAGACCGTGACGTTCGCTCTGGATGGCAAGACCTACGAGATCGACCTCACCACCGCCAACGCTGAAAAGCTCCGCGGGCTGCTCGACCCGTACACCAAGGGCGGCCGCCGCACCGGTGGACGCGCCTCGACCGGCCGCGCCAAGGGCCGTGCCGCGGCTTCCACGGGCAGCCCCGACACCGCCGAGATCCGTGCGTGGGCCAAGGCCCAGGGCCTCAGCGTCAACGACCGCGGCCGCGTCCCGGCCGAAATCCGCGAGGCCTACGAGAACGCCAAGGGCTGACCCGTACGCCGCCCCAGGCGGGCGCGGTGGCACTCCGTCGCCGCCGCGGCCACCAGGCGTACGAGATCGGGCCCGCGGCCCCGCCCCGGACCGGGCAGGGCCGGCAGCGAGGCCTCGCACCCCGGCTCGGGGGGCCGCAGCCAGACGGCGGCCCCCTGAGGGTTTCCACCCGGCCCGCGCCCGGGCGGCACGGGGGCGGTGATCCCGCCCCCCGCACCCTGGGCGGCGAGCTCCAGCTCCACTCCGCCCCACTCCAGCCAGTCGAGCAGCCCCTCCAGCTCGTCGGCGGCCCCCGGGGCGACCAGGAAGCGCATCCCGCGCCCCTCAAGCGCCACCGGACCGGTGGTGAGGCCGGGACGGCGCAGCAGCCCGGCTCCGGCGTCCGCCGGCAGCTCCAGCACGTCGAACCCGACCCCGGTGACCAGCCGCACGGGCGGCCCGGCCGCCACGGTCCATCCGAGCACCCGCTCGTACCAGGCACGGGTGTCCGGCCCGGGGGGAACGCGGGGCGGAACACGGGGTGGGGGAACGGCGTTCACGACGTTGACGACGGCCATGAACGGATGAACTCCGAGCGCCGCCGCCGGGTTACGCAGTGCGTCCGGTTCAATGCGGAACGTAAACATCCGCGGAGCGGAGTCCCACATTCGGGACACAAGCGTGTTCGCCCGTAGCGGAGGGAACCGTGCTGACCGGCATGGAGTGTCAGTCCTTACGGGTAAGACATTCCTAGTGGATCGGGGCGACACGCTGATTTGAGCGGCTTCCGTTCGCCATCGGCGTACACGTGTGACGGGTATCTGCCTGGCCTGCGGGAACATCGTCTCGCACCATCGGGTTGGAGCAGTAGTCGGCTCTTACAGCCGGTTTTCCTCACCGACGTGGGGGTGAGCCGTGGACGGATGTCGGCAGTTGGAATGAGCTGTCCCGTCCCGCGGGACTAGCATGCGGAAGGACAGGGCGGGGACCGACCCCGAACTGCCCGACCGCTCTGAGGAGCGATAAACGATGTTCGAGAGGTTCACCGACCGCGCGCGGCGGGTTGTCGTCCTGGCTCAGGAAGAAGCCCGGATGCTCAACCACAACTACATCGGCACCGAGCACATCCTCCTGGGCTTGATCCACGAGGGTGAGGGTGTCGCCGCTAAGGCCCTGGAGAGCCTCGGGATTTCGCTCGAGGCTGTTCGCCAGCAGGTTGAGGAGATCATCGGTCAGGGCCAGCAGGCCCCGTCCGGCCACATCCCCTTCACGCCGCGGGCGAAGAAGGTCCTGGAGCTTTCGCTCCGAGAGGCCCTCCAGCTCGGCCACAACTACATCGGCACCGAGCACATCCTGCTCGGCCTGATCCGCGAGGGCGAGGGCGTCGCCGCCCAGGTCCTCGTGAAGCTGGGCGCCGATCTGAACAGGGTCCGGCAGCAGGTCATCCAGCTGCTCTCCGGCTACACCGGGGGCGGCAAGGAGTCGGCCACCGCAGGCGGCCCGGCCGAGGGCACCCCCTCGACCTCGCTGGTCCTCGACCAGTTCGGCCGCAACCTCACCCAGGCTGCCCGCGAATCCAAGCTCGACCCGGTCATCGGGCGCGAGAAGGAGATCGAGCGGGTCATGCAGGTGCTGTCCCGCCGGACCAAGAACAACCCGGTCCTCATCGGCGAGCCCGGCGTCGGCAAGACCGCCGTCGTCGAGGGGCTGGCCCAGGCCATCGTCAAGGGCGAGGTGCCCGAGACCCTCAAGGACAAGCACCTGTACACCCTGGACCTGGGTGCGCTGGTCGCCGGTTCCCGCTACCGCGGTGACTTCGAGGAGCGCCTGAAGAAGGTCCTCAAGGAGATCCGCACCCGCGGCGACATCATCCTGTTCATCGACGAGCTCCACACGCTGGTCGGTGCGGGTGCCGCGGAGGGCGCGATCGACGCCGCTTCGATCCTGAAGCCCATGCTGGCCCGTGGTGAGCTCCAGACCATCGGCGCCACGACGCTCGACGAGTACCGCAAGCACCTGGAGAAGGACGCCGCGCTGGAGCGCCGCTTCCAGCCGATCCAGGTGGCCGAGCCCTCGCTGCCGCACACCATCGAGATCCTCAAGGGTCTCCGTGACCGGTACGAGGCCCACCACCGCGTCTCCATCACGGACGAGGCCCTGGTGCAGGCCGCGACCCTGGCCGACCGGTACATCTCGGACCGCTTCCTGCCGGACAAGGCGATCGACCTGATCGACGAGGCCGGCTCCCGGATGCGCATCCGCCGGATGACCGCGCCGCCGGACCTCCGCGAGTTCGACGAGAAGATCGCGGCCGTGCGCCGCGACAAGGAGTCGGCCATCGACTCCCAGGACTTCGAGAAGGCCGCTTCGCTCCGTGACTCGGAGAAGCAGCTGCTCGCCGCGAAGTCCAAGCGCGAGAAGGAATGGAAGGCCGGCGACATGGACGTCGTCGCCGAGGTCGACGGCGAGCTCATCGCCGAGGTCCTCGCGACCGCGACCGGCATTCCCGTCTTCAAGCTCACCGAGGAGGAGTCCTCGCGGCTGCTCCGCATGGAAGACGAGCTCCACAAGCGCGTCATCGGCCAGAAGGACGCCATCAAGGCGCTCTCCCAGGCGATCCGCCGTACCCGTGCGGGTCTGAAGGACCCGAAGCGCCCGGGTGGCTCGTTCATCTTCGCCGGCCCGTCCGGTGTCGGTAAGACCGAGCTGTCGAAGACCCTCGCCGAATTCCTCTTCGGTGACGAGGACGCGCTGATCTCCCTCGACATGTCGGAGTTCAGCGAGAAGCACACGGTTTCGCGTCTCTTCGGTTCGCCCCCCGGCTACGTGGGCTACGAAGAGGGCGGCCAGCTGACCGAGAAGGTCCGCCGGAAGCCGTTCTCCGTCGTCCTCTTCGACGAGGTCGAGAAGGCGCACCCGGATATCTTCAATTCGCTGCTCCAGATCCTGGAGGACGGTCGCCTGACCGACTCCCAGGGCCGGGTCGTCGACTTCAAGAACACGGTCATCATCATGACGACCAACCTGGGTACGCGGGACATCTCCAAGGGCTTCAACCTGGGCTTCGCGGCGCAGGGTGACGTCAAGACCGGTTACGACCGGATGAAGGCGAAGGTCAACGAAGAGCTCAAGCAGCACTTCCGGCCCGAGTTCCTCAACCGCGTCGACGACACGGTCGTCTTCCACCAGCTCAGCCAGGAAGACATCATCCAGATCGTCGACCTGATGATCGCCAAGGTGGACGAGCGCCTCAAGGACCGCGACATGGGCATCGAGCTCAGCGGTGACGCGAAGCTGCTCCTGGCCAAGCGCGGCTACGACCCGATCATGGGTGCCCGCCCGCTGCGCCGGACCATCCAGCGCGAGATCGAGGACCTGCTGTCGGAGAAGATCCTCTTCGGCGAGCTGCGCCCCGGTCACATCGTGGTGGTGGGCGTCGAGGGTGAGGGCGAGGAAGCCAAGTTCACCTTCCGCGGCGAGGAGAAGTCGACCCTGCCGGACCTCCCCCCGATCGAGGCCACGGGCTCCGGCCCGGACCTGTCGAAGGGCGCGTGACGCGGAGCGGTAGCGCGTGAGGGGCGGCCCCCGGGACCTGAGGGTTCCGGGGGCCGCCCCTTTTGCGCCCTGGAGGCGGTGACAAGCCGCACAGAACAAAACGGACCTACTACGGGGCGCCGTAGGGTGAGGTGTCCGGTTTGTCCCCGCATTGGGGCTGGACGGGCGCGTCAACGGGGGCCCGGCGGGTCGGGGCGGCTACGAGCCCGGGTAGTAAATCGGACGTTTGGGGAAGAGCGGGGGCGCGGGTTACCAAGGTGGGGCAAGCCCGGCAGTGGCGGCGGAAGGCCGCGGTGCCGGGATCTTTCTTGCCCGCACCCCGTCCCCGGCCCCGGAGGTCCCCACATGTCCGCGAAGCGCGTCAGCACCCGCCGTACCCGTACCGCCCTCGCCGCCACCGCCCTCGGTGCGACGCTGGCCCTCGGGGCCGGGACGACCGCCGCCTTCGCCGACGAGGCCCCCGCGACCCTGCCCGCCGCCGCCGAGCTGGCCGCCGTCCAGGCGCAGGCCCAGGCGCAGGCCCAGGCCGCCCAGGCCGCCGCCGCGAAGGCCGGCCTGTGGGACAAGCCCGTGGCGAGCTACACGCTCTCCGCCACCTTCGGCAAGGGCGGCGCCATGTGGTCCCACAAGCACTCCGGCCAGGACTTCGCCGTCCCCGTCGGCACCGCCGTGCACGCCGCCTCCGCCGGCACCGTCGTCAAGGCCGGCCCCAACGGCGGCGGCGACGGCCCGGCCTACGGCAACGCCGTCGTGATCAAGCACGCGAACAACACGTACTCCCAGTACGCCCACCTGTCGAAGATCCTCGTCAAGGTCGGCCAGAAGGTCGCCGTGGACGAGAAGATCGCGCTGTCCGGCAACACCGGGAACTCCAGCGGTCCGCACCTTCACTTCGAGATCCGGACCACCCCGAACTACGGTTCCGCGATCAACCCGGTGGTCTTCCTGCGCAGCGTCGGCGTCACCGTCTGAGCCCGGCGGCTCACACGAGCCAGGAGTGGGTCGGCTTGGTCTTGCCGAGCTTGTTGTTCTTCAGACCCGTGATCTGCTCCTGGCCCAGCACCTGGTCGAAGATCCGGACGTGGTCCAGCGGACCCATCCACGAGGCGCTCCAGATCCCGTGGTGGCGGGCCCGCCCCAGCTGGAGCGGTCCCGGGCCGGCCCAGATCCCGGAGACCTGTGCCTGGCCGGCCTGCTTGTCGTCGACCCAGAGGGCGATCGTCTTCTTCTCCGCGTCGTAGGTGCCGGTGAGGAACGTCCACTGGCGGGTGGTGTCGACGTTGTCCACCACGATCTGCTGGGCGGTCGCCGCCTGGCCCTTGTCCCCGGTCTGCACCCGGAACACCCAGGCCTTCTTCCCGTTGACGACCTCGAAGCCCAGCTCGAAGGAGTACGAGACCCCGTCGCCCTGGCTGACGGCCATGCGCGGGCCGCTCTCGGAGACGTTGTAGGCGCGGGTGGAGACGGAGAAGCTCTTCGTCACGTCCACGGCCGCCTCGGCGCCCTGCGCGTAGGAGTCCGCCGCGCCCTTGAACCGGATCTCGGTCCGGTTGGCCAGCTCGCCGAGGGAGGCGCCGGGGCTCAGGGCGATGCCCATCTTGCCGTTGCGGTCGCGCAGCAGGTTCGGCTCTCCGGGGACGGTGGGGGAGTCGTCCTCGGACTTCTTGTCGGGGGACGCGGAGGAGCCCGAGGGGCTGGGGGAGCCCGAGGCGGCGGTGGTCGGCTTGCTGTCCGGGTCGTCGCCGTCGCCGCCCAGCAGGAAGAACGCCGAGCCGGCCGCCACCAGGACGACCGCGAGCGCCCCGCCCCCGATGGCCAGGAACCGGCGCTTGCGCCGCTGCGCCTCGGAGGCGTCGGCCATCGCCTGCCAGTCGGGGGTCGGGGTGGCGCTGAAGGCCTCGGGTATCGGCGGCGGGAACGTTTCGTCCGCCACGGGCGGGGGCCCGAAGCCCTGCCCCTGCTGCCCGGCCGCCGGCTCCGGCTGGTAGGGGTTGGACTGCCCGGGCTGGGGATAGCCGTACCCGCCGGAGGCGGGGCCGGGCTGGGGGTTGTCAGGGCGATCCGTACCGTCAGTCATGGCACGGATGCTAGAACATCGCCGTGGAGCCGTGAGCCCCCGGACCGGTACCGCCCGGGGGTCAGCCGGGGAGCTGGACGATCGGGAAGCTGCCCGTCGTCGTCGGGGCGTGCTCCGGGAGCCACAGCACCGCCACCGCTCCCGCCGCCGCGCCCTCGTTCTCCGCGCCGCCCGGGGCGGCGACGTTGCGGAAGGTGAGACGGGCGCCCAGGACGCGGGCCTGGCCCTCTGCGATGGTCAGGCCCAGCCCGTGCCCGACGCCCGCCCGGTCCGTCGAGCCGGTGCGGAACCGGCTCGGGCCCTCCCGCAGCAGGGCCTCGGGGAAGCCGGGCCCGTGGTCCCGTACGCGGACGACCCGGCCCTCGATGTCCACCTGGATCGGCGCCTGCCCGTACCGGGCGGCGTTGGCCAGGAGGTTGCCGAGGATCCGCTCCAGGCGGCGCGGGTCGGTGCTGACGATCTCGTCCGCGACGACCCGTACGGAGGCCTCCGGCATCAGGGCCGTCACCCTGCGGGTCACGAACTCGCCCAGTGCCACCTCCTGGAGCTCGGCCCGCTCGGACGCACCGTCCAGCCGGGCCACCTCCAGGACGTCCTCGACCAGGGCCCGCATCGCCTGCGCGCGGTCGCGCACGAGCTCCGTGGGCCGGCCCGGCGGCAGCAGTTCCGCGGCGGTGAGCAGGCCCGTCACGGGGGTGCGCAGCTCGTGCGCGATGTCGGCGGTGACCCGCCGTTCGGCCTCCAGCCGCTGCTGGAGGGCGTCGGCCATGGCGTCGACCGCCCGCGCGAGGTCGTCGGTCTCGTCGCGTACGACGCCGCCCACGGCGTCCCGGACGCGGACCTCGGGGTCCCCGTGCGCGACCCGCTGGGCGGCGGCCGCGGCCTTGCGGAGCCGGCTGGAGATCTGCCCGCCGATGAGCACGCCGAGCGCGGAGCCGCCGATGACGACGGCGAGGGAGCCGATGACCAGGGCCCGGTCCAGGTCGCGCACCATGTTGGCGCTCTCGCGGAACTGGTGGTGCATGGAGAGCACCTGCCCGTTGCCGAGGGGTACGGCCGCCCACACCTCGGGGGCCCGCTTGGGGGTCTCCTGGATGTAGGTGCCCCGCCGCCCCGAGCGGGCCTTCTCGCGCAGTTCCGCGGGCAGCTCGGGGTCGTTGACCTTGGCGCCCCAGATGGGCTTGCGGCCGGCGTCGGGGGTGCGGGCGATGTACTGGACCCGCTCCAGTTCCGAGTCGCGGGCGCTCTCCAGCATCGACACGCGGGCGGCGCTGTGCACCACCAGGCTCAGGGCGAGCGCGGTGAGGGCGCCGACGGCGGCGATGGCGAGCGTGATCTTCCAGCGGATCCCCGTGCGCAGGGTGAAACGCCTCATGCTGTGGTTCTCATGCCTTGAGCTTGTATCCGAAGCCGCGGACCGTCTCGATCCGGTCCTGGCCGATCTTGGTGCGCAGCCGCTGGACGTGGACGTCCACGACGCGGGTGTCGCCGCCCCAGTCGTAGTCCCACACCCGCTCCAGGAGCCGGTCGCGGGACAGGACGGTGCCGGGCGCGGAGGAGAACTCCAGCAGCAGCCGCATCTCGGTGGGGGTCAGGGCGACGGGGGTGCCGGCCCGGCGGACCTCCATGCCCTCGGTGTCGACCTCCAGCTCGCCGAAGGACAGCACGCCGCGCTCGTCGGAGTCGTCGCCGTCGGCCCCGCCGTTGCCGCCGTTGTGGGCGCCGCCGGCGTGTCCGAAGCGGCGCAGCACCGCGCGGATGCGGGCGACGAGGACGGAGCCGTCGAAGGGCTTGGTGACGTAGTCGTCGGCGCCCGCCTCCAGGCCCAGGACCACGTCGATGGAGTCGGCGCGCGCCGAGAGCATGATGACGGGGACGGTGGACTCGTCGCGGATGCGCCGGCACAGGCTCACGCCGTCCATACCGGGGACCATCACGTCCAGCAGGGCGATGTCCGGGCGGTTCGCGCGGAAGGACTCCAGGCCGGACAGGCCGTCGGGCATGGCGGTGACCACGAACCCGTCGCGTTCCAGCGCCAGGGTCGTGGCCTCGCGGATGACGTCGTCGTCCTCCACGAACAGCACGTGGGTCTCGGCCATGCCCAGCCTCACTCCGGTCTTTTCCGTCTGCTTGTGCGGTCAGTTCTTGGGGGGCGTGACGGCCGGAGCCGGCTGGGCCCCGCCGTCGCCGACGTTGCTGTACTCCGAGTGGACCCGGTCCTGCTCGGCGAACTTCTCCCCGTTCCAGCGGTAGGTGATCACGTCCTCGCCGGAGGGGTAGGAGAGCGCGTCGCTCTTGCCGTAGACCGGCTTGCTGACGACCAGGTCGCCCCGGTCGATCTCGGCGTAGACGGGAGGCTGCTCGTCGGCGAAGACATTCTCGTACCTGCCGCCGTCCGACCGGTACACGTACGAGCCGCGGCCGAGGGCGTCGGCGCAGGACAGGACGTTGACGACGATGTCGACGACGGAGCTCCCGGTGATCTTCCCGTAGCTGACGTCGACGGGGTACTCCTTGCCCGTGCATGGCTTGAGGTCCCGCTTGACCTCGGCGCTGACCTTGGGGTCGGCCTTCAGCAGGGCCACCGGGTCGACCTTCTTGAGGGGGGTGCCCGTGCCCGCGGCGGGGGAGTGGCCCATGGCCGCCGGGCCGCTGGGCGCGGCGGTGGGCTGGTTGGGCTGGGTGTTACGGGCCACCGACTCCGTGCGGGCGGGGCCGCCGTCGCGCAGGCCCGTGCCGCCGGCGGAGCAGCCCGCGGCGAACAGCACTGTGCCGACGAGGACGACCGTCCCCGCCGACGTCAGCACCAGCGAGCTTCTACCGCTCAGGGTTTGGCCGTTCAGGCCGCGCACCGCTCCCGCCCCTCGTGACGCGTGGTGTGGTCACCGCGTTCGAGCGCACGCATGTCCAGGTCCCGGCTCTCCAGCTCCTGGCGGAGCCGGGCCAGTGCGCGGTGCAGTGTGCTCTTCACGGTTCCCGCCGACATTCCGAGCGCCGCGGCCGTCTCCTCGGTGCTCATCTGCTCCCAGTGTCGCAGCACCACGACACTGCGCTGCTTGGGCGCGAGCACCTTGAGGATGTCCATGAGCAGGGCGCGGTCGGCGCGCTGGTCGGAGCCGTCCTCGACGGAGGCGTCCGGGAGCTGCTCGGTGGGGACCTCGTCGAGCTTGCGGGCCCGCCACCACTCCGTCCGCGTGTTGATCATGACGCGGCGCAGGTAGGCGTCGGCCAGGGACTTGTCGGCGATGCCCTCCCAGCGGCCGTACGTGCGCACGAGGGCGGTCTGGAGGAGGTCCTGCGCGTCGGTGGGGTCCGGGACCAGGCGCCGGGCGCTGCGCAGCAGGGCGTCCTGCCGGGTGCGTACGTACTCCTCGAATTCGAGTACATCTCCGTGCGCCATCCAGACCGCCTCCGCTGCCGTCCCCGTCACCCGCTGCCTTACGGATCCGAAGGTACGGAGGGCTTGTCACGGCACTGTGCGGGTCAGCCTGCGGTGGGCGCACGGACACCCGTAGGTTGTGTAACAGCGCCGGTGAGCCGGGGTTTGCCGGCCCGGAACGGAATACGGCGCTCGGCTCCGGGGCGCCGGGGGCGCACCCCGGCGGACCTGCGGAATCCGTGGGCCGGCCGCTACGGATTCCGGGGCAGGCCCGGCCCGGAGGGCACGGCCCGGCCCTGCGGCAGCCGGTACGTCCCCCGGGCGAGCGGTTCCACCAGCCCGTCGGACACCAGCCCGTCCAGCGCCCTGGCCCGCTGCACCGGCTCGTCCCACACCGCGTCGAGCTGCGCCTGGGACACTGGCCCCGACGCCTCGCGCAGCACGGCCAGCAGCCGGCCGCGCACCTGCCGGTCGGTCCCGGCGTACGTCTGTCCGCGCCGCGGCGGCCCGTCGTGCGCGGGCTTCCCGGCCAGCCGCCAGGCGCACAGCCCCGCCACCGGGCAGCGCACGCAGTCCGGGCTCTTGGCCGTGCAGACCAGCGCGCCCAGCTCCATGGAGGCCGCCGCCCAGCGGGCCGCCGTGGCCTCGTCCTCGGGCAGCAGGGCCCGGGCCAGGCGCCGCTCGGCGGCGGTGGTCGCGTTCGGCGGGTACTCCACGCCGGTCGAGGTGCGGGCGAAGACCCGGCGCACGTTGGTGTCGAGCACCGCGTGCCGCTGCCCGTAGGCGAAGGAGGCCACCGCCGCGGCCGTGTACTCGCCGATCCCGGGCAGCGCGAGCAGCTGGGCGTGGTCGCGCGGCACGTCGCCGCCGTGGCGTTCCGTTATCGCCGCCGCCGCGCCGTGCAGGCGCAGGGCCCGCCGGGGGTAGCCGAGCCGCCCCCAGGCCCGTACGGCCTCGCCCGGTGCCTCGGCGGCCAGGTCGGCGGGCCGGGGCCAGCGGGCGAGCCACTGCTCGTACACCGGCAGGACCCGGCTGACGGGGGTCTGCTGGAGCATGAACTCGCTGACCATCACCCCCCAGGGGCCGGCCTCGGGGCGGCGCCAGGGCAGGTCGCGGGCGTGCTCGTCGAACCACGCGATGACGGGCTCGTGCAGGGCGGCCGCGGAAGCGGGGGACACGGAGGACGCGGGGGACGCGGTGGATTCGGCGGAAGCAGTCATGTCAGGGGCATCCTGGCACGTTCTACGGGTGCCGTGCGGGGCCCGGACCGGTGAACCAGACGGCCGCGCGGATCCCGCTCCCCTGTACGGCGGCGATCACCCGGGTCATCGGTCCGGTCAGCAGCGCCACGGCCAGCGCGCCCAGCGAGGCGCCGAGCAGCAGCCCCATGCCCACGTCGTGCGGGTAGTGCACCCCCACGAACACCCGCGAGAAGGCCATGAGCACGGCCATCGGCAGCGTCAGCACCGCCAGGCGCGGCACCGCCAGCGCCAGCGCCACGGCGGCCGCGCCCGCGATGGCGGAGTGGTTGCTGGGGAAGGACCAGTCCCCGTACGGCGGGCACGGCACCAGCGAGGCGGCCGCCCCCGCCACCGCCCGGCAGGGCCGCTCCTCGTCGATGGTCGACTTCACCAGCTCGGAGGCGACGTACACGAGCGCGGTGACGAGCGGTGCGAGCACGGCCCGTGCCACGGTCGACGGGTCGCCCTGGCCGCGCGCACGCCACCAGACGGATATGTAGAGCAGTCCGAAGAGCAGCAGCCCGAACTCGGTCCAGGCCTCGAAGGCGGACTGCACCCAGAGGGGCGTGCCGTGGGCGAAGTCGGTGATGTCGCGGTAGAGGGCGGAGGTGTCCATGGTGACCGACCGTACTCAACGCCTGGTCACGGCCACGTCAGACCCTGGCCTGATCTTGCCGCTCCGGCGTCGTCCCGCAAGATGATCATCGGCAAAACCCGTCGTGTGCGCGGCATGTGGGGCACGGATCGCGGCGCGAGTTCTCGTAAGGTTCGGTACGTGGGATCTCTGCGCAATCCGGTCGGGCCGCTTCCCTCCTCCATTTACTGGCGGCGGAGGGCCGTTCTGGCGTCCGTCGCGGCGCTCGCCGCGCTGCTCGCCGTATGGTTCGTCAGTTCCGGCGGGGGCGGGACCAGTACGAATGGAAAGGGCGGCGGCAACGGCTCCGGCCCGGTCCGCACGATCACCCCGGGCCCCTCGGGCTCCGGCCCGGCGATCAGTCAGGCCCCGGGCGGACGCGCGGAGTCGGGCACCGGCGGGGGCTCCGCCTCCGGCGCGGGCGGCGGCACGTCCAAGAACCCCGACCAGGGCGGCGGCGCGGGCTCCGGCTCCGCCTCCGGCGGCGCGGGCGCCACGGCGGTCCTCCCGGCCGACTCCCCCCTGCCCACCTGCGCGGCCAGCGCGGTGCAGTGGGAGGTCAAGAGCGTGAAGAACGAGTACGAGGCGAACGAGAAGCCGCGCCTCGAACTGCTCGTCCGCAATATCTCCGGCAGCACCTGCAAGTTTGGACTCGGCCCGAAGCAGGCCGTCGTGACGATCTATCAGACCACCGGCGCCAAGCAGGTCTGGTCCTCGGCCGACTGCCCCACGGGCCCGGGCGACGCCTACTTCCGCCTGCCGGCCCAGGGGGAGGCGAAGCAGTCGCTGGAGTGGGACCGCAAGCCGAGCGCCGCGGACCAGTGCCAGACGCCTCCGGCGGGCACGCCGGCCCCGGACACCTACGTGGTCGAGGTCCGCACCCCGGGCCTTCGGGTGGCCCGCACGTCCTTCGTCCTCAAGCAGGACTAGGCCGTCGCGTCCGGCGGCTCCGCGCAGCGGTCAGACGTAGCGCTCGAGGATCGAGGACTCCGCGAGCCGCGAGAGCCCCTCGCGCACGCTCCGCGCGCGGGCCTCGCCCACGCCGTCGACGGTCTGGAGGTCGTCCACGCTGGCGGCGAGCAGCTTCTGCAGCCCGCCGAAATGCTCCACCAGCCGCTCGATGATGGCCCCCGGCAGCCGCGGCACCTTCGCCAGCAGCCGGTAGCCGCGGGGCGACACGGCCGAGTCCAGGGTCTCGGGCGAGCCCGTGTACCCCAGCGCCTTCGCCACGATCGCCAGCTCCAGCAGTTCCGGATGCGTCAGCGCGTCCAGCGCGGGGAGCGCCTCCTCCACCGTGCGGGAACGCTTCGCCGTGGGTTCCGGAACGTAGTCGCGGATCACCAGCTCCCGTTCCTGCTCGATGCCCACCGTCAGCTCGTCCAGCTGGAGCGACAGCAGTCGCCCGTCCGTGCCCAGTTCGACCACGTACTCGGCGATCTCGGTCGCGATCCGGCGGACCATTTCCAGCCGCTGGGCGACCGCCGTGACGTCGCGCACGGTGACCAGGTCCTCGATCTCCAGCGCCGACAGCGTGCCCGCGACCTCGTCCAGCCGCAGCTTGTACCGCTCCAGCGTGGCGAGGGCCTGGTTCGCGCGGGACAGGATGGCCCCGGACTCCTCCAGGACGCGCCGCTCCCCGTCCACGTACAGCGCGATCAGCCGCATCGACTGCGACACCGACACCACGGGGAAGCCGCACTGCTTCGACACCCGGTCGGCCGTGCGGTGGCGCGTGCCGGTCTCCTCGGTCGGGATCGACGCGTCCGGCACCAGCTGGACGCCGGCCCGCAGGATCTTCGTCAGGTCCTTGTCCAGGATGAGCGCGCCGTCGAGCTTGCACAGCTCCCGCAGCCGGGTCGCGGTGAACTCCACGTCCAGGACGAAGCCGCCGGTACACATGGCCTCGACCGCCTTGTCCATGCCGAGGACGATCAGCCCGCCCGTGTTGCCGCGGACGATCCGCTCCAGACCGTCACGCAGCGGCTGACCGGGGGCGACCGCGCTCAGGGAGGCGCGCATCAGCGCCTCGTGCTTGGAGCTCGCGCCCGACTTGCCGGATGCTGCTGCCCCGTCCTTGGCTGCCACTGCACTCCTCCGGTCACGGGTTGCGCCGCCTGTAGGGCCGGGCGGACCAGCACAAAGTCTACCGGCGCCGCCTGTGCGCCCGCCGGGCCTTGGGCCGCACCGGCGGGGCGGCGGCCCGTACGGCCCCGCTGACCTGCCTACCCGCCCCGCTCGCCGGAGCCTCTCATTCCGCCGAAGCGGTCCGACATGTTCCGACCGGGCGGCTCCCGCTCACTCCGCCGGGACGGCCGCGGCCCGCTCCCTGGCCGGCGTACGGGAGCGCCCGCGCGGCAGGACCCGCAGCGCCTCGCCCATGTCCGCGACCTCGGTGACCTTCATCCCCGGCGGCACCTTCCCGGGGTCCGCCGGCACCAGCGCGTGCGTGAACCCGAGGCGGTGCGCCTCCGCGAGGCGCCGCTGCACCCCGGTCACCCGCCGGACCTCGCCGGCCAGCCCGACCTCGCCGATGGCGACCAGGTTCTTCGGCAGCGGCACGTCGCTCGCGGCGGATGCCAGGGCCAGCGCGATGGCCAGGTCGGCGGCCGGCTCCGTCAGCTTCACCCCGCCCACCGTCGCGCTGTAGATGTCCCGCTTGCCCAGCGCGGTGATCCGGCCGCGCTGCTCCAGCACCGCCAGCATCATCGAGACCCGGGAGGTCTCCAGGCCCGAGGTGGTGCGGCGCGGGGAGGGGATCTGCGAGTCGACGGTGAGCGCCTGCACTTCGGCGACGAGCGGGCGCTTGCCCTCCAGCGTCACGGTCAGGCAGGTGCCGGGCACCGCCTCGGCGCGCCGGGTCAGGAACAGGCCGCTGGGGTCGGCGAGCCCGGTGATGCCCTCGTCGTGCAGCTCGAAGCAGCCGACCTCGTCCGTCGCCCCGTACCGGTTCTTCACGCCGCGCACCAGACGCAGCCGGGCGTGCCGGTCGCCCTCGAAGCTCAGCACCACGTCCACCAGGTGCTCCAGCAGGCGGGGGCCGGCGATGGCGCCGTCCTTGGTGACGTGGCCGACGAGGAGGGTGGCCATGCCCCGCTCCTTCGAGGCGCGGATCAGCGCCCCCGCGACCTCCCGGACCTGGGCCATGCCGCCCGGCGCGCCGTCGATCTCGGGGGAGGCGATGGTCTGGACGGAGTCCAGGACCAGCAGCGACGGCCGGACGGCGTCGAGGTGGCCGAGGACAGCGGACAGGTCGGTCTCGGCGGCGAGGTAGAGGTGGTCGTCGAGGGCCTTGATCCGGTCGGCGCGCAGCCGCACCTGGCTCGCGGACTCCTCGCCCGTGACGTAGAGGGTGCGGTGGTCGCCGCTGGCCGCCTTCGCCGCGACGTCGAGCAGCAGCGTGGACTTGCCGACGCCCGGCTCGCCCGCGAGGAGCACCACCGCGCCGGGGACGAGGCCGCCGCCGAGGACGCGGTCCAGCTCGTCGACGCCGGTGCTGCGGGCGGTCGCCGTCCGGCCGTCGACCTGGGCGATGGGCAGCGCGGCGGCGGTGACGCGGCCGGCCGCGGTGGTGCGCACGGCGGGCGCGCCCATCTCCTCCACCGTCCCCCACGCCTGGCACTCCGGGCAGCGGCCGAGCCACTTCACGGTCGTCCAGCCGCATTCGGAGCAGCGGAAGGACGGACGGTCCTTGGCGGATGAGCGAGAGGTACGGGCAGCCATGGCGCCCACGGTAACCGGCGGCGCCGACAACGCGGTGCGGGCCGGTGCCCGCCCGGGCGCCCGAGGCGTCAGGGGCGCGGTCAGCGGGACGGCGATCTGTTCACCCGTAAGGGCTAAAAGCGGGGAAGGCTTCCGGAGCGTCACCGGCGTGCCGCCTACCTTCGCCAGGTGAACAGCAGCGACCAGGGAGACCCCGCACCGCGCACCGGCGCACACCGGGCGCACCGGCGCACACCCGGACCGGCCACGCCGCAGGGCGGGGCGGGCACGCCCGGGGAGGACGCGACGGTCCGGATGCCCCGTGCGGGCGGGACCGCGCGGCCGGAGCCCGGCGCGGGCGGGGGGCCGGGGGTCCGGCCCGGGCCGGCCGGCGACGCCGAGCCGCCGCCCTCCCCGTACGAGCCCTACCTCGACGGGCTGTTCACCTACTGCCTCTCCGTCCTGTGCGACCACGACGCCGCCACCGACACGCTCGGCGACGTCCTCGCGGTCGCCGACCGCCACCCCGGCCGATGTCCCGACGAGGGCGACCGGCGGGCCTGGCTGTACGCCCTCGCCCGCTGGGCCTGCCTGCGCCGGCTGGCCGAGCAGCGGCGCGCCCGCCTGGGGGCGCATTCCGCCCGGCGCACGCCGGAGCACACCGCCCCCGAGCGTGCGCCCCAGGCGCAGGGCCCGCACCGCCCCCTCGACGTGAACGCCTACCGCCGCACCGAGCTCGCCCGCCTCGCCTGGCCCGAGGCCGCCGGCACCACCCCCGAGCAGCGCGAGGCCCTCGAACTCGCCGTCCGCCACCGCCTCGGCGTCACCGAACTCGCCTCCGTGCTCGGCACCGCCCCCGCCGCCGCCCGCGAGCTCCTGTCCGCCGCCGCCTGCGAGGTCGAACGCACCCGCGCCGCCCTCGCCGTCGTCGAGACCGGCAACTGCCCGGCCGTCTCCCGCCTCACCGGCGAGGACGGCGACCGCGACGTCCTGCTGTCGAGCACCCTGCGCGCCGAACTCGTCCGCCACGTCGACGACTGCCCCCGCTGCCGGCGTGTCGCCGAACGCGTCGGCGCCGCCGCACCCTGGCCCGGCTCCGGCGGCCTGCACGCCGCGCTGCCGCTCGTCCCCGCCCCCCGCGGGGCCGTCCGCGCGGCCATGCTGCGCTCCGGCCGCCGCCGCGGCGGCCGCCCCGGCCCGCGCTTCGACCGCACCGGCTTCCCCATGGACCCCAAGGACCGCGCCGCCCGCCGCGACCGGCTCCGCGCCCGGGCCGTGACCACCACCGTCGTGGCCACCGTCGTCGCCGCCCCCGTCATCGCCCTGTGGGCCGCCTACCGCGGCGCCCCCACCATCGGCGAACCCGTCGGCGACGGCACCCGCATCTCCGCCGGCGAAGCGAGGATCCCGCCCCCGCTCGCCGAGGGCCGCCCGCTCACCGCGTACGAGAACACCGGCAACACCGCCCGCACCACCGGCGAGCCCGGCTTCGCCTCCGGCAGCGCCGCCCCCGACGTCTCCGTCGAGGTGATCAGCAGCGGCGCCGCCCCCGCCACCCCCGACGCCGCCGGCCCGGGCGCCCCCGGCCGGCTCACCGTCTCCGCCACCACCCGCGGCGGCACCACCCTGCTCACCCTCCACGCCTCCGGCGGCAGCCCCGTCGACTGGCGGCTCTGGTCCGACGCGCCCTGGCTGCGCGCCGGCCAGACGGCGGGCACCCTCGCCCCCGGAGAATCGGTCACCCTGAGGATCACCGTCGACACCGAGGCCCAGCCCGTCGGCGCCTGGTCCGCGCGCGTGGGCGTCGACCCGGGCGGAGCGGTCGTCTCCATCCAGGGCCGCGGCCGCCCCGCGCCCGCCACCGACCCGACCCCGCCCGCCCCGGACCCCACCCCGACGCCGACGCCCACCCCCACGCCGACCCCGACCCCGACACCCACCCCGGACCCCACGCCGACCCCGACGCCCACGCCGACCCCGACGCAGCCCACGGACCCGGCGCCGTCACCGGCCGGCCCAGGAGGAACGGTTTCCCCGGACCCGGCGCCCCCCGCGCCATGAGCAGGCGGCGGAAGGGGCACGGGCGCGGCTACGCCGGGTCGGCGGGGTGCGGCGCCATCGGCAGCAGGGACGCCAGCCGCGCCTCGCACAGCTTCACCAGCTCCGCGTACGCCTCCGTGCCCATCAGCTCCGTCAGCTCCGCCCGGTACGACACGTACACCGGCTCACCGGCCCCGTGCGCGGACGTCGCCGACGTGCACCACCAGTGCAGGTCGTGCCCGCCCGGCCCCCAGCCCCGCCGGTCGTACTCCCCGATCGACACCTGGAGCACCCGGGTGTCGTCCGGCCGGTCGATCCAGTCGTACGTACGCCGGATCGGCAGCTGCCAGCACACGTCCGGCTTCGTCTCCAGCGGCTCCTGCCCGCTCTTCAGCGCCAGGATGTGCAGCGAGCAGCCCGCCCCGGCCGGGAAACCGGGCCGGTTCAGGAAGATGCACGCCCCGTCCCAGCGGCGGGTCTGCTTCTCCCCGTCGTCGTCGAGCTGCGTCCAGCCGCTCTCGCTGCCCACGTCGTGGAACTGCCACAGCTCCGGCGTCAGCCGCGCCACGTGCTCCGCGACCCGCTGCTCGTCCTCCTCGTCGGAGAAGTGCGCGCCCAGCGTGCAGCAGCCGTCCGAGGCACGGCCCGCCTGGATGCCCTGGCAACCGCTGCCGAAAATGCACGTCCAGCGGGAGGTCAGCCAGGTCAGGTCACAGCGGAAGACCTGTTCGTCGTCGGCGGGATCGGGGAACTCCACCCAGGCCCGGGGGAAGTCGAGGCCCTTCTCGTCCGCCACTTTGCCCTTGCTCTTCTTCGACTGGTTCTTGCCGGCCTTCGTCGTATTTGGCACAAAGCCAAGCGTAAGCGCCCCTTACTCCACTGCCCCGCGTCCGGCCCAGTAGCGTTTCCCGTATGAGACTCGGTGTCCTGGATGTGGGTTCGAACACGATCCATCTGCTGGTGGTGGACGCGCACCCCGGCGCGCGCCCGCTGCCCGCGCACTCCCACAAGGAGCAGCTGCGCCTCGCCGAGCTGCTCGACGAGCGCGGCGCGATCACCCCGGAGGGCGTCGAACGCCTGGTCTCGGTCATCGGCGAGGCCGTGCAGGCCGCCGAGGACAAGGGCTGCGAGGACGTCCTGCCCTTCGCGACCAGCGCCGTCCGCGAGGCCCCCAACGCCGACGAGGTCCTGGCCCGCGTCAAGGCCGAGACCGGCATCGAGCTGCCGGTGCTCAGCGGGGAGGACGAGGCCCGGCTGACCTTCCTCGCCGTCCGGCGGTGGTTCGGCTGGTCGGCGGGCAAGCTGCTGGTCCTCGACATCGGCGGGGGTTCGCTGGAGATCGCGTACGGCATCGACGAGGACCCCGACGCCGCCGTCTCCCTCCCCCTCGGCGCCGGCCGCCTCACCTCGGCCTGGCTGCCGGCCGACCCGCCGGACCCGGCGGACGTGAAGGCGCTGCGGCGGCACGTCCGGGCGCAGATAGCCCGCACGGTCGGCGAGTTCAGCCGCTTCGGGGCCCCGGACCACGTGGTGGCCACGTCGAAGACCTTCAAGCAGCTGGCCCGCATCGCCGGCGCGGCCCGCGAGGCGGACGGCCTGTACGTCCAGCGCGACCTGACGCGGAAGTCCCTGGAGGAGTGGGTCCCCCGCCTGACGGCGATGACCACGGCGCAACGCTCCACCCTCCCCGGCGTCTCGGAGGGCCGCGCCGCCCAGCTCCTGGCGGGCGCCCTGGTGGCGGAGGCGGCGATGGACCTCTTCGGCGTGGACACCCTGGAAATCTGCCCCTGGGCCTTGCGCGAGGGCGTCATCCTCCGCCGCCTGGACCACCTGCCGTAGGGGGCGGGGGGAGTGCCGGACCCCGCCGAGCGGCGCCGAAGGGCGGGGCGGTGGTGGGGGCCGGCGGGGTGTGACCTGGGCGGTCTCAGAGCCGGTCTGGGGGTTTCCCGTCAGTCCCACTGTCCTTCCGGTTCGGGCCGCCCTGTCAAGGGCGCTCCTTCGTCGCGTCGCTACGCGATGGCCTTCGGCCACCCTTGACAGCCCGACCCGCCCCGGAAAGACAAGGACTGCCGGGAAGCCCCCAGAAGAAACGGGACGGATGTACCTGAGACATCCGGCCGTGTCAGGGACCCTTCGGGGTGGTCGGGGGCCGGCAGCCACCCATTCGGCCCCCTCGCGAGGGCAATCGGGGACGACCTACGCGTCAGATCGCTACGCGCTCCTCTTTTCTCGGCGTCCAGGGGTGGTCGTGGGCTGGGATGCCCTGCCGGTCGTCGTCTGGTGCGGTCAGAGAGCCAAGACGGCCGCCGGACGCCGAGATGAGCGAAGCGCGTAGCGATCTGGCGCGCCGGAGGGCCCGGATGTCGTCCTGATCGTCCTTTGGTGCGGGTATCAGCCCCAGACGACTGCCAGACGCTGGGGCATGAGGAGCGCGTAGCGATCTGGGGCGCCCGCCGGCCCCGGATGGCGATCCCGTCGTCGTTTCCTGCGGGCAGCAGCCCCAGACGGACGGCGGACGCTAAGCAAAGAGAAGCGCGTAGCGATCTGACGCGTAGGCCGCCCCCGATTGCGACTGTCGGGGCCGAATGGATGTCTGCCGGCCCCCGACCACCCCGACGGGTCCCTGATCCGGCCGCATCTGCCATGAACATCCGTCCCGTTTCTTTGGGGGTTTCCCGGCAGTCTTCGTTTTTCCGTGGCGGGACGGTCTGTCAAGGGTGGCCGAAGGCCATCGCGCAGCGACGCGACGAAGGAGCGCCCTTGACAGGCCGGCCCGACACGGAAGGACGGTGAGACTGACGGGAAAGCCCCAACCCCTCCCTGAGACCGCCCCGCCGAGACTCCGATCCCGCTCGTACCGCTGTGCGTGGTGCCCCGTGGACCGGGCCGACTCGGCGGCGATGTGAAAAGTATGACGAGAGTCGGTTCGTGTGCCGGGGTGCGGGCGGGGGGACCGTAACCTGGCTCCGTGGTCCGTAATCCGAGCAGCAGTGCCCCGAAAGTCGCCCTGTCCACCGCCTCCGTCTACCCGGAGTCCACGGCGACGGCCTTCGAGATCGCCGCCCGCCTCGGGTACGACGGGGTCGAGGTCATGGTCTGGACGGACCCGGTCAGTCAGGACATCGAGGCCCTGCGCCGGCTCGCGGACCACCACCAGGTGCCGATCCTCGCCGTGCACGCGCCCTGCCTGCTGATCACCCAGCGCGTGTGGTCCACCGACCCCTGGACCAAGCTCCAGCGGGCCCAGACCGCGGCCGAGAAGCTGGGGGCGTCCACCGTCGTCGTGCACCCGCCGTTCCGCTGGCAGCGCCAGTACGCGCGGGACTTCGTCAGCGGGATCTGGCGGATGGCGGACGAGACCGACGTGCGGTTCGCCGTGGAGAACATGTACCCCTGGCGCTACCGCGACCGCGAGATGCTCGCGTACGCGCCCGAGTGGGACGTGACCAAGGACGACTACCGGCACTTCACCGTCGACCTGTCGCACACCGCCACCGCCCGCACCGACGCCTCCGCCATGATCGACCGGATGGGCGACCGCCTCGCCCACGTCCACCTCGCCGACGGCAACGGCTCCGCCAAGGACGAGCACCTCGTCCCCGGGCGCGGTACGCAGCCCTGCGCCGAGCTGCTGCACGGCCTGGCCCGCGGCGGCTTCGACGGGCACGTCGTCATCGAGGTCAACACGCGGCGCGCCATGTCCTCCGCCGAGCGTGAGGCCGATCTCGCCGAGGCGCTGGCCTTCACCCGCCGGCACCTGGCGGTCGGGTCCCGGTGAGCGGCGCCGAGCCGGTCCGGCGGCGGCGCGGCCCCGGGCGGCCCCGGCAGGACGAGGCCGAGGAGGGCCCGGGCACGCAGGAGCGGATCCGCCTCGCCGCCCGCGAGGTGTTCGCGGAGCGCGGGTACGACAAGACGTCCGTGCGCGGCGTCGCGAAGGTGGCCGGGGTGGACCCGGCGCTGGTGCACCACTACTTCGGCAGCAAGGACGACCTGTTCGCCGCCGCCATCGAGGTCACCATGGAGCCCGCCCTGGTGGTCCCGGCCGTCGTCGGCGAGGGCCCGGACGGCATCGGGGAGCGGCTGGCCCGCTCCTTCCTGGGGGTGTGGGAGAACCCGGCGACGCGCGCCCCGCTGCTCGCCGTGATCCGCTCCGCGCTCACCCACGAGGCGGCCGCGAAGGTGCTGCGGGGCCTGATCCTGCGGCGGGTCCTGGAGCGGGTCGCCGCCGACCTGGACGTCCCGGAGCCGACCTTCCGGGCCGAGCTGGCGGCCTCGCACCTGATCGGGATCGCGTTCGTGCGGTACGTGGTGCAGATCGAGCCCCTCGCGTCCGCGGACCCGGAGGCGATCGTGGCGCTGGTGGCCCCGACCCTCCAGCGCTACCTCACCGAGGCGTGAGGGGCCCGGTGACCGAGGAGCGACCCGGCCGTCCCGGCATCCGGACCGGCTGTCCGGATCGCGGGCGTTGGGCGTAGCCTCGTAACCGAGCCATATCCGCAGTCGCGGCCGACCGTACGGACAGCCGCACTCATGGGGAGTGAAACCGCATGCCCGAGCTGAGGTCCCGCACCGTCACCCACGGCCGCAACATGGCAGGCGCTCGTGCGCTGATGCGCGCGTCGGGCGTAGCGAGCGAGGACATCGGCAAGCCGATCATCGCGGTCGCCAACTCCTTCACCGAGTTCGTCCCAGGCCACACCCACCTGGCCCCGGTCGGCCGGATCGTCTCCGACGCCATCCGCGCCGCCGGCGCCATCCCGCGCGAGTTCAACACGATCGCCGTCGACGACGGCATCGCCATGGGCCACGCGGGCATGCTGTACTCCCTGCCCTCCCGCGACCTCATCGCGGACAGCGTCGAGTACATGGTCGAGGCGCACTGCGCGGACGCGCTGATCTGCATCTCCAACTGCGACAAGATCACCCCGGGCATGCTGATGGCCGCGATGCGCCTCAACATCCCCGTCGTGTTCGTCTCCGGCGGCCCGATGGAGGCCGGCCAGGCCACCCTCGTCGACGGCACCGTCCGCAAGCTCGACCTGATCGACGCCATGGTGGACGCCTCCAACGAGAACGTCTCGGACGCGGACATCCTGCGCATCGAGGAGAACGCCTGTCCGACCTGCGGCTCGTGTTCCGGTATGTTCACCGCCAACTCGATGAACTGCCTCGCCGAGGCCATCGGCCTGGCCCTCCCCGGCAACGGCTCCGTCCTCGCCACGCACACCGCCCGCCGCGCCCTGTACGAGAACGCCGGCCGCACGGTCGTGGAGATCACCAAGCGCTACTACGAGGACGGCGACGAGTCCGTCCTGCCGCGCAACATCGCCACCCGCGAGGCCTTCGAGAACGCCATGGCCCTGGACATCGCCATGGGCGGCTCGACCAACACGATCCTGCACCTGCTGGCCGCCGCGCAGGAGGCGGGCCTGGACTACGACCTCAAGGACATCGACGCCGTCTCGCGCCGCGTCCCCTGCCTGGCCAAGGTCGCCCCGAACGTCGCCCCCGGCGGCACGTACTACATGGAGGACGTGCACCGCGCCGGCGGCATCCCCGCCATCCTGGGCGAGCTGCACCGCGGCGGGCTCCTCAACAAGGACGTCACCACCGTCCACTCCAAGGGCCTGGAGGACTGGCTCGCGCAGTGGGACGCCCGCTCCGGCACGGCGTCCGAGGAGGCCATGGAGCTGTGGCACGCGGCCCCCGGCTGCAAGCGCTCCGCCACCGCCTTCTCCCAGTCCGAGCGCTGGGAGACCCTCGACCTCGACGCCGAGGGCGGCTGCATCCGCTCCGTGCAGCACGCGTACTCCAAGGACGGCGGCCTCGCCGTCCTGCGCGGCAACATCGCCGCCGACGGCTGCGTGGTGAAGACCGCCGGCGTCGACGAGTCGATCTGGACCTTCGAGGGCCCGGCGGTCGTCTGCGAGTCGCAGGACGAGGCCGTCGACAAGATCCTCCGCAAGGAGATCCAGCCCGGTGACGTCGTCGTCATCCGCTACGAGGGCCCGCGCGGCGGCCCCGGCATGCAGGAGATGCTCTACCCGACGTCCTTCCTCAAGGGCCGCGGCCTCGGCAAGGTGTGCGCGCTGGTGACGGACGGCCGCTTCTCCGGCGGCACCTCGGGCCTGTCCATCGGCCACGCCTCCCCGGAGGCGGCGTCGGGCGGCGACATCGCGGTCGTCGAGGACGGCGACCGGATCCGGATCGACATCCCGAACCGCTCGATCGAACTCCTGGTGGACGAGGCCACGCTGGCCGCCCGCCACGCGGCCCTAGGCGGCGTCTACGCCCCGAAGACCCGCGTCCGCACCGTCTCGGCGGCGCTGCGCGCGTACGCGGCGATGGCCACCAGCGCCGACAAGGGCGCGGTCCGCGACGTCTCGAAGCTGGGCTAGTCACACAGCAGGACGGACCCCGCCGGTGTGGCTCACCACCCGGCGGGGTTCTTCGCGTCCAGGGCGAAGACCGTGCCGTCGGGCGCGGAGGCGTAGACACGGCCGTCGGCGACGACCGGGGCGGGGAGGCCGGCGCTGACGGCGCCCTGGGTGGCGGCCATGTGCGGCTTCGACTGGCCGATGAGCTTGCCCGCGCCGGCGTCGACGGCCAGGAGGCGGCCGTCCGAGGCGGTCAGGTAGAGCCGTCCGTCCGCGAACACCGGCGGGGAGGCGTACGCCGCGCCCGTCTCCAGCCGCCACAGCTCCCGCTCCCCGCCGATCGCCACGAGACCGCCCCGCGTGCCGAAGGCGTACACCGTCCCGTCGGGGCCCACCGTCGCGTCCACCTCGTACAGCTGGGCCGACAGCTGTACCCGGCGTACGGCGTGGGTGACCGCGTCCACCCGTACGATCCCGACCGTTCTGACGCCGGCGGAGGCGTTGTCGAGCAGGTACAGCGCCCCGCGGGCGACGCCGATCAGCCGCAGCTCTCCGGCGATCCGGGTCTGCCAGCGCGCGGCACCGGTGACCGGATCGATCTCGGTGAGCTGCGTCGCAGCGCCGTCGGCGTCGGCCGTCACGGTGTAGAGCACCGGTGCCCCCGCCGCTCCGGCCCCGCCCCACCACGCCGACCCTGCGCCGGCGATGTGGCGGCTCCACTTCTGGGTCCCGCCGGCTCCGTCGAGGGCGGTGACCGTGCCGTCCGCGGCCACCATGACCACGTACGGGCCCGCCGTCACCACCCGCGTACCGCCCGACAGCTTCCGCTGCCAGCGCTCGGCGCCCGTGCCCGGGTCCAGCGCCTGGAGGAGTTGGCTGCCGGGTGCCACCACCACGACCGCTCCGGCCGCGTACGACGGGGCGGTGCTGCTGGACACGCCGTAGGAGGGCCTGTTCGCGCGTACGGTCCAGGCCGTCGAACCGTCGGCCAGGCCGAGCCGGGCGGCCGCCAGCCCCGGCCCCGAGCAGAACAGGCCGCCGCCCGCCGCCGAGCAGGACAGCGGGGGCGTGCCCGGTGAGACCGACCACGGGGTGAACGCCGTGTCCGGTTTCGCCGACGCGTGGGCGGCGGGCCGGCCGGGCCCGTCCGCGCCGGCGGCCCACCACAGGTACCCGCCGACCGCCCCCGCCGTGAGCAGGGCACCGAGCCCGGCCGCCAGTAGCCGACGCCCACGGCGGCGCGGACGCTCCGGGGACGACGCGTCCGGCGGCGCGTCCGGCGGCGCGTCCGCCCGCCGCTGGTGGGTCGGCTCCTCGTCCGCAACCGGTCGCCGGGGCTGCGGTATGAACGCCTGCGTGTCCTCGCCCGTCGGGTACGCCACGGCGCGCATCTCCGCGATCAGCGCCTCCGCGGTCGGCCGCTCGTCCGGGTCCTTCGACAGGCACCGCGCCACGATCGGCACGAGCCGGGCCGGCAGCCCCGTCAGGTCCGGCTCGCTGTGCACGACTTGGTACGCCACGAGGTAATGGCTGTCGGAGTCGAAGGGCCCGTGCCCGGTCGCCGCGTGCACCAGCACCGCACCCAGCGCGAACACGTCCGCGGCCGTCCCCACCTCGCGCGGCCGCTGGAACTGCTCCGGCGCCATGTACGGCGGGGTCCCGATCAGCTTGCCGGTCTCGGTCCGCAGGTCGCTGTCGGCCGGCCGCGAGATGCCGAAGTCGATGACCCGCACCCCGTCCGGCGCCATCAGCACGTTGCTCGGCTTCAGGTCCCGGTGCACCACCCCGGCCCGGTGGATGTCCCGCAGCGCCTCCGCCAGCCCGGCCGCGAGCCGGGTCAGCTCACCGGCGTCGAGCACGCGCTCCCGTACCCGCTCGGACAGGGTCGGGGCGTCGATGAACAGGGTGGCCATCCACGGCCGCTCGGCATCCGGATCGGCGTCGACGACGGGAGCGGTGAAGGCCCCGCTCACCCGTCGCGCGGCCGCGACCTCCTGCCGGAACCGCGCCCTGAACTCCGGGTCCACGGCGTGCTGCGCGTGGACGACCTTGACGGCGAGTTTCAGCCCCGAACTGGAGGTGGCCAGATGGACGACGCCCATGCCGCCGGAGCCGAGCACGGATTCGAGCCGGTACTGCCCGGCGTACTCCGGAAACCCGGCGTAGCCCGCGCGCCGCGACTGCACAGCTCACCACCCCCGACGGAGCCTAGTCGATGGCCCATGGCAACATCCAAGGGCTTGCTACCCTGCGCGCGTTGCGCGGTGCAACACCCATGGGGGGAGACTTCACATGTCCGTTGAGAACGAATCAAGCCAAGTCCAGAGCCTTTCGGGCGACGCGGGCCCGACCTTTCCGACCGCACCCGGCTACCGGGTCAACGTGCGCAGCGGGCCGGGCACCAACTACGCGATCATCGACTCCATCCCGGTCGGCGGTTCCGTGACCATCCGCTGCCAGTGTTCCGGCACGACCGTCTCGGGCCCGTACGGGACGACGGACCTCTGGGACTGCGTCGGCAACGGCCGCTTCGTCTCCGACGCCTACGTCCACACCGGCTCCGACGGCTACGTCGCCCCTCACTGCGGCTGAGCCGTTCACCGTTCTGCCAGGTGAGACACCCCCGGCCGGCCGTCTTGGCCGGGGGATAATCGCGGTGTGAGCGAAGAGCAGCGAGACCAGAGCGCCCCCGCCGCGCCGGCCGAGCCGGCCGCCGGGCCGCAGCCCGAGGCGATCCGGTTCTTCGGGACCACCTGGGTGGACCACGACGGCGGCTACGCGCTGCGCCGCGCCGGCGTCGCCGCGGGGTCGCTGCTCGCCGCCGTCGTCGGCGCCTACCTGCTGCGGCTGGCCTACCAGGGGCTGGAGATCGGCAACGTCGGTCCCTTCCTCAGCATCTCCGTCGTGGTGCTCTTCGCCATCGCCAGTTCCATCGCCTTCGCCAAGACCTGGGAGTCCTTCAGCCGCCGGGCCCGCCCGTCCTCCGACGAAGCGGCCCTCAAGGGCCTCAAGGCGATCGGTTTCATCGGCTCCCTCATCGCGTACTTCCTGCGCAGCCTGACCGAGGCCCCCGGCGAGAAGCTCCACCGGACCGAGTACGAGCAGGCCCGCGCCGAGTACGCCCGCCGCCGCAGCGCCCGCACGGGGAACCCGGCCGCGCGCCGCCCCAAGCGCAAGAAGTAGCCCCGCGCACCCTGAAACCCCGGTGCCGGCCGCCCGGCCGGTTGACGCCCCGGCACAGCCAGGAGCATTATTCATCGCATGATGAATAAACCGCCCGAGGAGCCCCCGGCACCCCACGGACCCGCCGTCCACGCCCACGGCCTCACCGTCCGCCGCGGCACCGGCCGCACCCCCCGCACCGTCCTCGACGCCCTCGCCTTCGACGTCCCCCGCGGCCGCATCACCGGCCTCCTCGGCCCCTCCGGCTGCGGCAAGTCCACCCTCATGCGCACCGTCGTCGGCACCCAGGCCCACGTCACCGGCACCCTCGACGTCCTCGGCCGCCCCGCCGGCCACCCCGAACTCCGCTCCCGCGTCGGCTACGTCACCCAGGCCCCCTCCGTCTACGACGACCTCACCGTCCGCCAGAACCTCGACTACTTCGCCGCCGTCCTCGCCCCGGGCCGCGCCGCCGCCGACCGCCGCCGCGCCGCCGTCGAACGGGCCATCGCCGACGTCGACCTCACCAGCCGCGCCACCGCCCTCGCCGGCAACCTCTCCGGCGGCCAGCGCAGCCGCGTCTCCCTCGCCGTCGCCCTCCTCGGCACCCCCGAGCTGCTCGTCCTCGACGAACCCACCGTCGGCCTCGACCCCGTCCTGCGCCGCGACCTCTGGAACCTCTTCCACGAGCTCACCGCCGCCCGCGGCGTCACGATCCTCGTCTCCTCCCACGTCATGGACGAGGCCGAGCGCTGCCACGACCTGCTCCTCATGCGCGAAGGCCGCCTCCTCGCCCAGGACACCCCCGAAGCCCTCCGCACCCGCACCGGCGGCGCCACCGTCGAGGAAGGCTTCCTCCGCCTCGTCGACGAGGCCAACGCCCACGCCGGCACCCTCGAAACGGAGACCCCGCGATGAACGGCGCCCGCACCCTCGCCACCGCCGCCCGCGTCCTGCGTCAGCTGCGCCACGACCCGCGCTCCATCGCCCTGATGCTGCTGGTCCCGGTTCTGATGCTGACCCTGCTCCGCTACGTCTTCGACGGCAGCCCGGCCACCTTCGACAGCACCGGAGCGTCCCTCCTCGGGATCTTCCCCCTCATCACGATGTTCCTCGTGACCTCCATCGCCACCCTGCGCGAGCGCACCTCCGGCACCCTCGAACGCCTCCTCGCCATGCCGCTGGGCAAGGCCGACCTCATCGCCGGCTACGCCCTCGCGTTCGGCGCCGTCGCCGTCGTCCAGTCCCTCCTCGCCACCGGCCTCGCCCTCTGGCTCCTCGGCCTCGACGTCACCGGCTCCGCCTGGCTCCTGCTCCTCGTCGCCCTGCTCGATGCCCTCCTCGGCACCGCCCTCGGCCTCTTCGTCTCCGCCTTCGCCGCGTCCGAGTTCCAGGCCGTCCAGTTCATGCCGGCCGTGATCTTCCCGCAGCTGCTCCTGTGCGGACTCTTCGCGCCGCGCACCACCATGCAGCCCGTCCTCGAAGGCATCTCCGACGTCCTGCCCATGTCGTACGCCGTCGACGGCATGACCCAGGTCCTCACCCACACCGACATGACCGCCGACTTCGTCCGCGACGCCGTCGTCGTCGCCGCCTGCGCCCTGCTCGTCCTCGCCCTCGGCGCCGCCACCCTCCGCCGCCGCACGCCCTGACCACGGAGCGGACACCCCCGCCCCCTCCCGCGGCCGGGTGCGAGGATGAGCCCGTACGTCCCCACGTTCGTTCGGCGAGGTGAATCGGG
Organism: Streptomyces sp. NPDC032091; assembly: GCF_055580265.1. Lineage (NCBI taxonomy): Bacteria > Bacillati > Actinomycetota > Actinomycetes > Kitasatosporales > Streptomycetaceae > Streptomyces > Streptomyces sp. NPDC032091. The sequence continues at coordinate 64,097 of NZ_JBVILR010000037.1, forward strand.
CATGACCCAGACAGTCGCAGTCCTCGGTACCGGCAAGATCGGCGAGGCCCTGCTCAGCGGGATGATCCGCGGCGGCTGGCCGGCGGCCAAGCTCCTCGTCACCGCCCGCCGCCCCGAGCGCGCCGCCGAGCTGCACACCCGCTACGGCGTCGAGGCCGTCGGCAACGCCGAAGCCGCCAAGCGCGCCGACACCCTCATCCTCACCGTCAAGCCGCAGGACATGGGCAAGCTCCTCGAAGAGCTCGCCCCGCACGTCCCCGCCGACCGCCTCGTCATCAGCGGGGCGGCCGGCATCCCCACCGCCTTCTTCGAGGAGCGGCTGGCCCCCGGCACCCCTGTCGTCCGCGTCATGACGAACACCCCCGCCCTCGTCGACGAGGCCATGTCCGTCATCTCGGCCGGCAGCCACGCCACCGCCGCGCACCTCGCCCACGCCGAGGAGATCTTCGGCGGCGTCGGCAAGACCCTGCGCGTCCCCGAGTCCCAGCAGGACGCGGCCACCGCCCTCTCCGGCTCCGGCCCCGCCTACTTCTACTTCCTCGTCGAGGCGATGACCGACGCGGGCATCCTGCTGGGCCTGCCCCGCGCCCAGGCCCACGACCTCATCGTCCAGGCCGCCATCGGCGCCGCCGTGATGCTCCGCGACAGCGGCGAACACCCGGTCAAGCTCCGCGAGGCCGTCACCTCCCCGGCGGGCACGACGATCAACGCCATCGTCGAACTGGAGAAGCACGGCGTACGGGCCGCCCTCATCGCCGCCCTCGAAGCCGCCCGCGACCGCAGCCGTGAACTCGCCACCGGCAACAGCTGACGCGGAGGAGTGGCCCCTGCCCCATCAGACCCAGGGGCCACTCCCTCCCCTTTCACGGAGCCAGCAGCCCGATGGCTTCATACGCCCGGTCCACCACCGGCCGCGCGATGCCCCGCGCCCGCTCGGCGCCCTCCCGCAGCACCCGCTCCACCTCGCCCGGATCGGCCGCCAGCACGGAGTGCCGCTCCCGCAGCGGCCGCAGCAGCTCCACCACGGCCTCGGCGACGTCCCGCTTCAGCGGCCCGTACCGGTCGTACTCCCCGGCCAGCTTCTCCGGCTCTCCACCCGTACACGCGGCCAGCACGTCCAGCAGGTTCGCCACCCCCGGCCGCGCCGCCCGGTCGTAGGCCACCCCGTCCTCGCCGCTGTCCGTGACGGCGCGCATCACCTTCTTGGTGATGACGGCCGGCTCGTCCAGCAGGTAGACGATCCCCGCCGTGTTCCGGCTGGACTTCCCCATCTTCGATGTCGGGTCCTGGAGGTCCATGACCCGCGCGCCCACGGCGGGGAGCGTCGCCTTGGGCACGGTGAAGGTGTGCCCGTACCGCTGGTTGAACCGCACCGCCAGGTCCCGGGTCAGCTCCACGTGCTGGCGCTGGTCCTCGCCGACCGGCACCTCGTCGGCCGCGTAGGCCAGGATGTCGGCGGCCATCAGCACGGGATACGTCAGCAACGACAGCCGTACGCCCTGGCCGGCGGCCTCCGCCTTCGCCGCCTTCTCCCGGTACTGGATCATCCGCCGGAGCTCCCCGTCGGTGGCGGTGCACTCCAGCAGGTAGGACAGCCGGGTGTGCTCGGTGACGTGGCTCTGCACGAAGAGGGTGCACCGGCGTGGATCCAGCCCGGCGGCGAGGAAGAGTGTCGCGTTCTGCCGGGTGAGCCGCCGCAGCCGCGCCGGATCGTGCTCCACGGTCAGGGCGTGCAGGTCGACGACGCAGAACAGCGCGTCCCTCGGCGAGTGCTCGGCCGCGACCCACTGCCGCAGGGCCCCCAGGTAGTTGCCCAGCGTCAGGTGCCCGGACGGGGTGATCCCGCTGAAGATCCTCGTCATGTCCTGTCTCTCCCTCGTGTCCTGCGGGGTGGGTGTGAGCCGTCGGGTCGCCGCGTCGGGCGTCCGGGTCACTCCCAGGAGGGAGAAAACGAAACGGCCGCCGTGTAGCGGCGGCCGTGAGCGCATGCGTGCTCGTGTCGGAGGTCGCCCGCCGTCAGGCGGGCCACCAACGAAGGCTGAGCGTGGGTGCATGCGTGGTCATGGGAAGCAGCGTAGCCCTCGGGGGGTGTGGACGGCGTGTGTTTGGGGAGATGGCCACGACGGCGTGGCGGGGGTTGACACACCTGTTCCCGGTCCGTAAGGTTCTTCGAGTTGTCCGAAGTGAGCGCCGACCCCGGTCGGTCCCCGGACAGCCATCCCGCACTACACATTCGAACGAACGACGCACGCCGTCGTCTCGTTTTCATGCGTATTTGCGAATGAGGAATCCGCGTTCCAGGACGCAGCCGCCGATTGGCTTCGGGGGCAAGGAATCCGCTACTGTCTCACTCGCCGGAAGGGCCCAACAGCCCCAAAGGCAAATCCCGCTGACTGGGAGTCAGGCCCGAAAGGATCTGATAGAGTCGGAACCGCCGGAAAGGGAAAGCGCGAAAGCGAAGGACCTGGAAAGCGAGCGAGAAAGACTCTGATAGAGTCTGGATCGCAAGAACGAAAGCCCGGAGGAAAGCCCGAGAGGGTGAGTACAAAGGAAGCGTCCGTTCCTTGAGAACTCAACAGCGTGCCAAAAATCAACGCCAGA